>JBIKTI010000201.1:0-5344 GCA_044348205.1 Phycisphaerales bacterium
CACGACGTTCGCGGGGTTGAACACCTTCTTCGCGAAGGCGCGCATGTCGTCGCTGGTGATCCCTCGGATCGACGCCTCCGTGGCCTGCCGCGCCTCGAAGTGGTCGGCGCCGAACAAGAGCATGCTCCACTCGCGCGCGAGGATCGGGTCCGCGTCGTCGTTGCGCTGCTTCATGCCCTCGATCGCGGCGTCGACGGCGATCTTCGTCTTGGCCTCGTCGAAGCGCGGCTTCGTGAGCATGTCCATGAGGAGCGCGAGGCTCTCGTCGAAGTTCGCCTTGAGCGAGTCGATCGACGCGGAGCACGCAGTGCCCGTCGAGCCGATCGCGATCTCGGTGGCGAGGAAGTCGAGCGCCTCGTCGAGCTCGTTCGGCGTGAGCGCCTCGGTGCCGCCCGTGCGGAGGAGCGAGGCCGTCATGCCCGCGAGGCCCGTCTTGTCGGAGGGCTCGAGATATGCGCCGCCGCGGAAGGTCATCGACAGCTCGACGAGCGGAAGCTCCTTGCTCGGCGCAAGGAACACCACGACGCCGTTCGACAGCTCATGCCTGTAGTCGGACGCCTTGGGCGGGTTGTAGACGAGCGGGCGGAACGCGAGGTTCTCGGGTCGCGCGGGGATGTCCTGCGCGGACGCAGTGCCCGCCGCTGCGAACGCAGCTGCGAGGAGGATCGACGAGAGGATGGTGGTGGAGTTCTTCATGGGTGGTCCTTTGCGTGAGGATGTCCTCTCGATGGTTCAGTTGGAGGGAGCCGCTGCGTCGAGCTCTGCGAGGCGCGCCTCGATCTTCGACACCATGAAGTCGATGAGCGGCTTCATCTGCGGCGGAACCTGCGCGGCCTGCGCGCCCATCTGCTCGAGCGCCATGCGCAGCCGGGCCGCATCGGTCTCCTTCGCGATCTGCATCGCCATCTGCCGCGCCTGCGCCTGCATCGGCGCGGGCAGCGCCGCCAGCGCGGGGTCGTCGACGGGGGCCGCGGCGCCCGCCTTGCGCAGATAGGTCGCGACCGAGCGGTTCTCGCGCGCGAAGTAGGTCTTCGCCACGCGCTGGATGTCGTCGGCCGTCACCGCGTCGATCCGCCCGGGCGCCTCGTTGATCTCCTCCCAGGTGCCGAGGCCCTCGTAGTAGCCGAGCTGGAGCAGGAGGAAGAAGTTCGTCTTGAGGCGGCGGTAGTTCGACGCAGCGAACTGGTTCTTCACCTTCTGAAGCTCGAGCGCGGGCACGGGCTCGCCCTGCAGGCGCTCGATCTCGGCGTACCACGCCTGCTCGAGCTCCGCGGGCGTCGCGTCGCCCTTCACTTCCGCGCTGAAGCTGAACGCGCCCGCATACTTGCGGCTGTCCTGGCGTGCGCCGGCGCCCGAGGCGATCTCGCTGCCCTCGACCATCGCCTTGTAGAGACGCCCCGTGCGCCCGTTGAGCACGGCCGCGAGCACATCGAGCGCATACGCGTCCTTGTGGCGGAACGGCACCGTGTGGTAGCGCACCTCGACCGACGGCTGGCAGTCGCACTCCGCGTTCATGCGCATCTCCGCCATCTGCCCGACCTCGAGCGTGACCACGGGCGGCGGCGCCTCGGTTCCCCGCGAAAGCCGCGAGAAGTAGCGCGTGATCGCGGACTTCACCTCGCCCGCGTCGAAGTCGCCCACCACGACGCCCACGAGGTTTCCAGGGCGGTAGTAGATGTTCCAGTACCGCATCGCCTCTTCCATCGTGTAGCTGTTGAGGTCGCTCGACCAGCCGATGATGGGCCACGAATATCCGCTCGACGACCAGAACATGGCCTCGAACTGCTCCTGGAAGATGCCCGTCGGAGTGCTCTCGGTGCGCAGGCGGCGCTCCTCGTGCACCACATCGCGCTCGGAGTAGAACTCGCGGAACACGGAGTCGTGCAGCCGGTCCGACTCCATCCACGCCCACAGCTCGAACTTGTTCGACGGGACATTGATGAAGTAGAAGGTGAGGTCGTGCGAGGTGAAGGCGTTCATGCCCGAACCGCCCTGGCCCGTGTAGACCTTGTCGAACTCGTCCTTCACGATCGAGCGCGCCTTCTCCTGGTCGGCCTTGAGGAGCGCGAGCTCTGTCTCGAGGCGCGGCTTGTCGTCGGGCGATGCCGACGCGATCTCCGTCGTGAGCGCAGCGATGCGGTCCGCGCCGAGTCGGCCCTGCTGCGCGTCCATCAGCGTCTTCAGCTCCGCGCGCAGCTTCGCAAGCTCGGGCGTGTCGTTCACGGGGTCCCACGGGTCGTCGATCTCGCCGTTGAAGAAGCGGCGGTACTGGTCGTTCCACGCGATCGCGTTCATGCGGTCGCGCACGGCCTTCTGCGCGTCGCGGTAGGCCGCGTCGGCCTCGGGCGAGCTCGTGCCGATCGTGTCGGTCCCCTTGAACATCATGTGCTCGAAGAAGTGGCTGATGCCCGTGATGCCGGGCCGCTCGTTCACGGAGCCGACCTTCGCCACCCATCCCGCCGCGATCACATTGGGCTGGTCGGTGCGCGGCAAGAGCAGGAACTTCATTCCGTTGTCGAGGGTGAAGACCTCGGGCTCGACCTGCTGCGCCGAGAGCGGGGCGGCGGCGGTGAGCGCGAGAAGCGCGCCCGCCGCGATCAAGCGGAGGGGCGAGGTGAGCGTGGAGAGGAGAGATCGGCTGCTGGCGTGGGGCATGGTTGGGTCTCCGAAGGCGCGGATGGTAGTGCGTCCGCGCGGCCGCACCGTCGTTTTGGGACGGTCTGCGCGGGTCGCCCGTCGGGAATGCCGCGGGCAATCCATCCGATCGCGCGCTTCCACGCTTCCCGAGCCCCTCTTTGGGCGTACATTCGGTTCTTCGGCGGCGTCACTTCGGTCGCCGCAGCGCCACATGAGCGAACCCATGCAGACAAGCACCACCCCGCCCAGCGCCCGAACCGCCGCGTACGGCGCGAACCTGCGCGCGCTCCTCGCAGCGGCCGCGGTGTTCGCCGCGTGCATCGCGGGCTCTGCGGAGGCACAGGTCAGGGTGGCGAGCTACAACACGGCCAAGCTCCTCGGCAACGCGACATCGTTCCGAGCGGTGCTCGCGGAGATCGCGGCCGACGACACCGAGGGCTTCGCAGTCGCTCCCGCGATCCTCGCCTTCCAGGAAGTGCGCGCGGTCGACATCGCGGCGCTCGACTCCCATGTGCTCGCCGCGTATCCAGGCATCCCCTATGCGCGGGCGACCTACACCACCTCGTCGGGCGAGGACAGCTCGGCCGGCGCCCAGTGCGCCTACTACCGCACCGACATGCTCGCGGAGGTCGCGCAGTCGCACGCCGACATCTCCTCGGGCGGCGGGCGCAACACAGACCGCTGGCTCTTCCAGCTCGTCGGCTACACAGCCTCGAACGCCACGCGCTTCTATGTGTACAGCTCGCACCTGAAGGCGAGCGACACCTCCGCAGACCGCGCCGAGCGCCTCGCGGGCGTGATCGCCATCCGCGCGAACGCGGACGCCCTCGGCACGGGCCGCCACATCATCTACCTCGGCGACTTCAACTTCTACACGAACTCCGAGGACGGCTACCTCGAGTTCCTGTCGCTTGGGAATGGCCGCGCCTTCGACCCGCTCGGAACGGGCTCGTGGGCGGGCTCCGCGAACGCCTTCAAGCACACGCAGTCGCCGCGGGTGACCGCAAGCGGCGGCCTCGTCGGGGGCGGCCTGAACGACCGCTTCGACTTCCAGCTCCAGTCGACCGAGATGCAGGACAACGAGGGCCTCTCGCTCATCACAACGAGCTACCGCGCGCTCGGGAACGACGGCCTCCACTACGACAGCTCGATCAACGCGGGCGGAAACAGCTATTTCCCTGGGCAGTCCGCGCGATCGCTCGCGCTCGCGAACGCGCTCTTCAACGCGAGCGACCACATCCCCGTCGTCGCCGACTACCGCGTCCCGCCGATCATGCAGGCGTCGGCGCCAGCGTCGTACGGCCCCGTGATCCGCGGCTTGGCTGGAGCGACGGTCCCTGTCACGATCTCGAACACGGCGGCCGTGGTCGCGGCCGCGGGCACGGCCCCGCTCGTCGCGACTGTGTCTGGCTCTGGCGTCCTCGGCGGCTCGCAGGTCGTCACGGCCGCGCTTGCGCCGAACACCTCGACCGTGGCCGTCCCCGTGAACACGGCGACCGCAGGCACCTTCAACGGCTCGGTCTCCGTCGTCACAACGGTCGAGGGCGCACAGAACCCGAGCTACTCGCGCTCGGTGAGCGTCACGGTGCTCCTTCCCTCGAACCCTTCGTGGAGCGCGAAGAAGAACCTGGCCGCAACCACGCTCAGCGCGTCGTTCCCGCGCGACAGCGGCGTGCGCGAGCTTGCGCTTCCCGTCTACAACCGCGGGTTCGCTGCGGGCATGGCGCGCCTCGATGTCGATGGCGCAACGGGCCTCGGCGCGCCCTTCGGCGTCATCGACTCGTCCGAGCCGAACATCGGCGCGGAGCCGACGACGCTGCGCTTCTCCATCAACACGAACGGCCTCGCAGCGGGCCTCTACACGCGCACCATCACCGTCTGGACGAGTGACGAGAACCTCCCAGGCGCAACGGCGCGGCCGCTGTCGCTCTCCTTCTCGGTCGATGTCACGGACCCGTCGCGGCCAGGCGACCTGAACGGCGACGGCGTCGTAGACGCCTCCGACCTTTCGCTCCTGCTCGCGCAGTGGGGCACGGCGGGCGACGCTGACATCGACGGCGACGGCGTGGTCGGCGGATCCGACCTCGCGCTTCTCCTGGCGAACTGGGGTTGAGCGAATCGCACGGCGGCGGGGCCGCGAAGGCGCGCCCCCCGCATGACGGACAGAAGGACCTTACGAGGACAGACATGCACAAGCACAGGAACATCGTCGTGAACGAGTCGCCGCTCTCGCGAGCGAGCGCCGAGCGGACCTCGGCCGCTGGGTTCCTCGCGGCCGTCGCCATGGGCGCTGCGCTCGTCGCGGCGGCCCCCGCGCTCTCGGACCAGAAGATCCTCGGGAGCGTCGCCGACAACACGATCATCGAGGACCCGACGGGCGCCTACAGCGCGGGTGCCGCGCAGTACTTCTTCGCGGGCCGCGTGAATGTGAACGGCAGCGGCACGCTCCGCCGCGGCGCGCTGCGCTTCGACCTCACCTCGATCCCCGCTGGCTCGACCATCACCAGCGTGTCGCTGCGGCTCTACTGCTCCGCCGCGGGCAACTCGACCTCGCAGCCGATCTCGTTCAAGCGCTTCACGGCCTCGTGGGGCGAGGGCGCGAGCGTCGCCTTCGGCGGCGGCGGCGCGGCGGCACAGTCGAACGATGTCACCTGGCAGCACCGCTTCTACCCTGGCACCGCGTGGGCCACTCCGGGCGGGCAGTTCG
>JBIKTI010000202.1:0-5333 GCA_044348205.1 Phycisphaerales bacterium
CCGCTCGAGGAGCGCGGCGCGGTCGGGGAGAAGGAGCATCGCCGCCTGGGTCGGCGTGCTCGCGCGCCTGTCGGCCACCAGCTCGACGACGCTGGTGTCGACCTCGTGGCCGATCGCAGCGACAAGAGGCACTGGAAGCGCAAGCGCCGCCTCGACCACCTCGCGCTCGTTGAACGCCCAGAGGTCTTCCCGCGAGCCGCCGCCGCGCGTGAGGATCACGGCGTCGAGCCCGAGCGCGCGCGGCGAGGCGAGCCGCGCCACGGCCCGCAGCGCGCGCGCGATCTCGCCCGACGCCGCCTCGCCCTGCACGCGCACATCGATCACCACGAACTCGACCCCCGCGCGCCGCTCGATGGCCGTCTGCCGCACATCCTGCAGCGCGGCCCCCGTCGCGCTCGTGACGACGGCGACGCGCCGCGGGTGCGCGGGCAAGGGCTTCTTGCGCTCCTCGGCGAACGCGCCGCGCGCACGGAACTCCTCGACAAGCGCGCGGAACCGACGCTCGAGGTCGCCGAGCCCCTGCTCCTCGAGCTTCGTGGCGTAGAACTGCGTCCGCCCTTGCGGCGCGTAATGGCCGATCTTCCCCGTGACGACGACCGCGTCGCCCTCCTTCGGGCTGAAGCCGACGCGCGCGGCGTCGCTCTGCCACATCACGCAGGAGAGGACGCTCGATGCGTCCTTGATCGAGAAGTACCAGTGCCTCCGCACGGAGAGGTTGGCGATCTCTCCGACGATTCGATGATTTCCGCGGAGCCCGTCCTCGAGCGCGCGCGCGATCAGCTCTGAGAAGCCCGACACCGTGAACTCGCGGGCGCGGGCCTCCTCGCGGGCGGGCTCTGCCCGCGACTCGCCCTGCGGAACCTCGCCGCCACCAATCCCCCGCACCACAGGCGTCGGGTCGAACAGGCCGCCATCGAACTGGTCGCCTCGCGCGCGGGAAGGATCGAACGGTGGCCGTGGCACGGGGTCGTATAGTACGACCCGATCTCGTGACCTGCCGCGCGCCGAGCGCGCGCGCACGCGACGAGGAAGCGATGCCGATGGAGCAGAAGGCTAGACACAGCGGCCAGCCTTCGGGCGAGATCCTCACGCGCCCGCTCGGCGAGGCGGTCGTGCTCACGGCCCCGCGCGCGAAGGCGTTCGCGTCGCTCGGGATACGCACCGTCTGCGATCTCCTCGGCCACTTCCCCTTCCGCGTCGAGCAGGAGGCGGGCGAGGACTCGATCGCAGCGCATGTCGCCATGCTTGAGGCGAAGCCGTCGGCCGAGCGCACAGCCCACATCGCAGTCCGCGGCACCCTCGCCGCCGTGCGGCCGTCCTTCGGGGGCAAGCCGCGCATCGAGGCGACGCTCGAAGACGGCACCGGCACCGCGCGGCTCGTCTTCTTCAACATGCCGTGGCTGCGCGGAAAGCTCCACCCGGGCAGGCAGGGAATCGTCGAGGGCAAGGCGAAGCTCGAGCGCGGCTACCTCGAGTTCGTGAACGCGAAGTGGACGGAGGTCGTCGAGGAACGCGCGCCCGCCGCGCGCAGCGAGCGGCTTCGGGCGGTCTACCCGTCGACCGAGGCGCTGCCCTCGCGGGCGATCGAGGAGACCCTCGCCAAGGTGCTCGCGGAGGCGTCGGCGGCGGTCCCCGAGACGCTTCTTCCCGACTATCGCTCGGAGCGCGGCCTCGTCGCGATCGGCGAGGCCTACAGAGGGATGCACGCGCCCAGGGACGACGCAGAGTTCGGCCGCGCGCGCACGCGGCTTGCCTACGACGAACTGCTCGCGCTCCAACTCGCGGTCGCGCTCAAGCGGCGCATGCGCTCGGTGCAGGGTTCACCCGAGCTCTCGATGGGCGCCGCGCTCGAGCGCGAGATCCTGGCGCGGTTTCCATTCGAGTTCACGCCCGACCAGCTGGCGACCTTCCGCGAGATCGCGAAGGACCTCGCCGACTCGCGCCCGATGAACCGACTGCTCCAGGGCGATGTCGGCGCAGGCAAGACGGCGGTCGCGCTCGCGTCGATGCTCGTCGCTGTGACGAACCGCCATCAGGCCGCGCTGATGGCACCGACCGAGCTCCTCGCAGAACAGCACTTCGCGTCTATCTCGCGTTTCCTCGAGGGCACAAGCGTGCGTGTCGCGCTGCTCACGGGAAGCCTCGCGGCGGGCGAGCGCGCGCGCATCCGCGATCTTGTCGAGATGGGCGAGGTCGACATCGCGATCGGCACGCATGCGCTGCTGACTGGAGATGTGCGCTTCCACGCGCTCGCGCTCGCGGTCATCGACGAGCAGCACCGCTTCGGCGTGGCGCAACGTGCCGAACTGCGCGGCAAGGCTCCCGCGGGGCAGACACCGCACATGCTGGTGATGACGGCGACGCCCATTCCGCGCACGCTGTCGCTCACGGTGTACGGCGACCTCGATGTGTCGACGATCCGGCATCGGCCGAAGGACCGCTCGCCCGTTCACACGCGCGTGCTGCCCGACTCCCGCTCGGACGACGCGTACGCCTTCGTGCGCGAGCGCATCGACCGCGGAGAGCAGGCGTTCATCGTGGTGCCTGCGGTCGAGGAGTCGGACCAGAGGCTCAAGGATGTCGCGGGACACCTCGCGAAGCTCGAGCGCGGCCCGCTCGCGGGCAAGCGCCTCGCGGGCATGCACGGCCGCATGAAGGCCGCGGAGCGCGACGCGATCATGGACCGCTTCCGCGCGGGCGAGATCGACGCGCTCGTCGCGACCGTCGTGATCGAGGTCGGCGTCGATGTGCCGAACGCGACGGTGATGGTGATCGAGCACGCGGACCGCTTCGGCCTCGCACAGCTTCATCAGCTGCGCGGCCGCGTCGGCCGTGGGCCGAAGGGCGGCGTGTGCGTCCTCGTCGCGAACCCGATCACCGACGATGGCCGCGCCCGGCTCGAGGCGATCAAGTCGACCGACGACGGCTTCAAGATCAGCGAGCTTGACCTCGCGATCCGCGGGCCGGGCGAGCTCTTCGGCGCACGCCAGAGCGGCCTGCCGCCCTTCAAGGTGGCGGACCTCGCGCGCGACCTCGGCCTCCTTGAGCGCGCGCGCCGCGATGCCTCCGACTGGATCGCGCGCAGCCCGCTGCTCGCCGCGGAAGACGAGCGGCTTATCCGCCGCGTCGTTCTCGAGACCTACGGGGAGGCGCTTGGCCTCGGGGATGTCGGCTGAGCGAGTGCATGCGGCGATTCCCGCGGAAAGACGCGCCCGCCCGCCCCGCCGTGGTATCCTCCCGCGCCCGGGGCGCTTAGCTCAGTCGGTAGAGCACCGCCATTACACGGCGGGTGTCGCAGGTTCGAGTCCTGCAGCGCTCATCCCGTCCCCACGGAAGCCATGCAGACGCGCCGCACCATCCTCAACCCTCGGTCCCGTTCGACGGTCGCGCCTCGTTCGGTGCGCGCCTTCGTCGCGGCATCCTTCTTCGCCCTCGTCGCCATCGGCTGCGGCGAGATCGTCGAGCGGGTGCCCGCGCGCCCCAAGCAGGACAGGCCAGACACCGCGAACTTCGCGCTTGAGGTCGACCCGATCATGCGCGGCACCGTCGCGAGCGAGACGGCGGTCGTCGGGCTGAACCCCGTCGTCGTGCGCGGCTACGGCCTCGTCGTCGGCCTGCAGGACACGGGCGGGCGGCTCATGCCCGCCGAAGTGCGCGCGTCGATGATGCAGGAGCTCTCGCGTCGCGGCATCGGCAACCCGACCACCAGCCCCGAGGGCTGGACTCCCTCGACGCTGCTCGACAGCCCCAACACGGCCGTCGTCGTCGTGGAGGGCGTGATCCCCCCAGGCGCCACGAGGGGGACGAAGTTCGATCTGCGCGTGAGCGCGCTTCCGGGCTCCGATGTGACCAGCCTCGAGGGTGGCCGTCTCTACACGACGGATCTCCGCCCCGGGCCGCTTCTCGTCGGCTCGCGCCAGGCGAAGATCATCGCGTCCGCGAAGGGCAACATCTTCATCAACCCGTTCGTCGAGCCTGGCGCCACGCGCAGCGACGCAGTCAACAGGCTCGTGGGCCGCATCCTCGACGGCGGCGAGACCACAGACGACATCCCGCTCAAGCTGAAGCTCGCGACCTCGAGCAGCACGCGCGCGCGCACGATCCAGTCCGCGATCAACTCCGTCTTCCCGCGCGAGAAGCGGCAGTCGGCGGAGACGGCGCGCGGCGAGAACGCGGACTCCATCGCGCTCACCGTTCCGCCCTCCTACAAGGGCCGCAGCGAGGAGTTCATCCAGCTGGCGATGCATGTCCCGCTCGACATCACCGCATCGGAAACCACGGCCCTTGCCGTCCGCCGCGCGCTCGTGGCGAACCCTGGCACGGCCGAAAGCGCGATGTGGCGGTTCCGCGCCATCGGCAGGCGCGCGCTCCCCGTCATCCAGGACCT
Source organism: Phycisphaerales bacterium (assembly GCA_044348205.1). Taxonomy (GTDB): domain Bacteria; phylum Planctomycetota; class Phycisphaerae; order Phycisphaerales; family SM1A02; genus QWPT01. Next base: position 4,388 of record JBIKTI010000202.1, read on the forward strand.
CTACACCTATCCCGAGGAGGATCCGCGCATGGCGGCCCTCCGTGCGGGCGCAGCGCTCGACGACCCGCTCGCTGTCAAGCCGCTCCTCGACATGTCCGCGCGCGGCTCGACCGACAACCGACTCGGCGCGATCGAGCTTCTCGGCGACATGGGCTTCAATCCCGACATCGATGTGGGGCTTCGCCCGCTCCTCGCCGATTCCGATGTCGATGTCCGGCTCGCCACCTACGAATCGCTTCTCAAGCGCGGCGACCCGCTGATCACCCGCCTCAATGTCGACGGGAAGTTCGACCTCGCCCTTGTGCCGAGCAACCAGCCGCTCGTCTATGTGGCGCAGAGCGGCCGCCCCACCATCGCGATCTTCGACGACCGCCTCGCGGTCGACCGCCCGCTGACGCTCGCGCTGTGGAGCAACCGTCTGCTCATGAAGGCCGATTCGGGCGACGAGCAGCTGCAGGTCTTCTTCCGGCCGTCGGCCGAGGTGAAGCCCGAGATCCAGCTGACGAGCGCGCGCCTCGCGGAGTTCATCCCGTTCCTCGGGCACACCACGACCGTCGAGAAGCCGTTCCCCGGCCTCGGGCTCTCCTACGGCGAGACGATCGGCGCCGTCCATCAGATCTGGCGCGCGGGCTACCTGAAGAGCGACTTCAAGGCCGAGCAGGACCGCATCCTCGCTGCGATCCTCCGCAGCCAGCGTGAGGACGAGAAGGTGATCCGGCCAGAGTTCGAGGCGGATCCCGAGGCAGACGCCCCCGAGTTCCTCGGCGGAGCGGAGGGCGGATCCAGCGACCTCGCCTCCGTGCGACCGCCTGTTGATCTTCCGCCGCCAGGAAGCGATACTGTGCCCCGCTAAGCCAGCCCTTCGGCGTCTCGCGGCAGCGCGCGCAAAAGTGGTGGCAGGGTCAGAAGGAGTTCCCGCGCGACGGTTGGCGCGACAGGGTGCAGC
>JBIKTI010000500.1:0-5323 GCA_044348205.1 Phycisphaerales bacterium
ACGGGACGTTCGAGAATCCGTTCGACCCCGCCACTCGCCACTCGGCTGACGATCTCGTGGAGAAGTCCACGGGGATTACCAACCCTGTCGGCAGGTTCGCACTGGGCACGGTGGCGAGCGTTGCCCTCGACCCGCTGACGTATCTCTCTGGCCCGCTCAAGGCTCTGACACCGGGCGGCCGAGCGGCTGCGGCCACCGGCCTGATCGATGACGCTGCCGAGGTGGCGAGCAAGTCGCTCCAGCAGAAACTCATCGCCGCCGGTACGAAGACCGAGGACGTCACCGGCCGGGCTGGCCGCGCGCTTCGCCGACTGGGCCGAGGGGTAGACGACTACGCCGAGCACGCAGCCGACCCGCTTGTGGGAACTCGTGCCGCACAGCGTGCCACAAACCTCGAAGACCTCATCCAGAACCGCACCGCCCAAGGGAAGTGGGGTGCCGACCAACAGCGGCACCTCGATGGCTTCCTCAACACGAACAACCTGTCCTACGATGACATCAAGAGCACGCCGCTATCTAGATCGCTTGGACTCGGGCCGCTTGTCGGTGATCCGCTTGGTGCTGCTGCGGGGGATGTTGCGGCTCGCGTCCTCGATCGAATCCCAGAGACAGTCCGATGGTCTCCGGTCGGCCTTGCCGCCCACCAGTTCGCCAACAAGGCGGTCGGAAAACTCTACGACCCGATCGGCCAATCGACAGTCACGCAGATCAACAACGCCGGAAAGGAAGGTGCTGCTCGCGGCGGTCGAGCGGCAGGTGAAGTTGCTCAACAACTACAGTTCGCCAAGATACCGGACGACGTAGCGCGGCGCACTGGGCTCAGTGACCCCAAGGACGTTCGCGTTCAGGAGGCACTCGACCGCTACATCGAGGGCGTGGCGGTTACGGCCAAGGACGTCGACCTGATCGAGAACACGCCGAAGTTGAAGGCCATCGCCGACGACTGGGCTCGCAACAAGGTCAGCATCCTTCAGGAGAGTAAGGACGCTGGCATCAATGCCCACCTGCTCAAGCACAGGTACGGGGCCGAGTATCGCCCATACTCGCTCACGACGGCACTTGATCGCACAGTGCTGAACAAGAACGGCAACCCTGCGGGGGCGTACTTCGACCTGATCACTGGCGACCAGATCGCCAGAAAGAAGTCGCTGCAACTGCCGGGCGCGATCGACCAACTGCGGTTCTATGCCAAGCGTCCCGAGTTCCTGATGGGACGCAAGGACGCAGCCGGAAAACTTTGGTCGCGTGACGAGGTGGCGGCCCAACTGTTCAAAGAGATCAACGATCCAAATAGCGCGTACTACCAGACGGTGCAGGGATCGAAGGCTCACCAGACCGCAATCGAACTTGCCGCCAAGACGAAGGGCACCCCGAAGTATGGGCAGCGTCGGGCCGCAGCACTCGCCGACTTCCTCGGCGACCTCGACCCCGCTGATCCTGTGGCGTTTGGCAATCACCCAGCCGAGGCCATCGCTCGGTACACGACCGGGCGGTATGCCGCCATCGCTACGGGCGAGGCACTCGGAGACGCCATCACCAGCCGGGCCGTGAGGCAGGTGGCTGGGGCTGCGAAGGGCGAGAAGATGGTGCCGCTTGCCAAGGCACTTTCGATGGTCGGGCTGAAGTCCGGCAAGGCAAAAACCCCGCTCGTGAATGCCGGGGCCGTGGGGGCGCAGGCTCGCGCTCTTGCGAAACTCGGAGTCAATGACCTTTCCGGGTACTCCGTTCCGCAGTCCTTCATCGATCGGCTGACCGACGCGGAGAACCTCGTCAAGTCCCCAGCGGCGCAGGGCGCAGCGGGCAAGTTCCTCGCCGAGCACATGCGGGCGTTCAAGTCACAGGTCTTGGCGTGGCCGAGCCGCGTGACGCGCGACTGGGCGTCGGGCACGATCGGCAACTTCCTCACCGTCAAAGACCCGGTCGCTCTCTCGAAGAGCATGTACCACACGCAGTCGCTGCTCAACGGCAGTTACGACGAGGCCCTGCCGTACATCAAGTCCCTGCCCGCCTACGCACAGATGGCGACCGGCGGAAAGGGTGACGAAGAAATCCTGCAAGCCTACCTCAATGACCTTGCCGAGTCCGGCACGCTCAAGGGGATGGGCATGGTCGAGCGGGAGATCGGAGACAGGACTGGCAAGTCGCTGCTCGAAGTGCTGCCCGGCTCGACGCCGATGCCGCTGCCGATCCCGAACGCACAGACCGTCAAGGACATCGTCACAGACAAGAACTCGCTCGACTGGTACGGAATCAAGGGCGTGTCGTTTGGGAACAGGCAGCGGTCGTGGACGCAGTTCGGCAAGGACTGGGTCGCCGACCCTGTAGGCTCCGGCTCGAACGTCCAGCGTCCAGTTCGGAAGGTCACGAACAATCCATTCTTCCGCAAGGCAGAGCAGGCATCGGAGTGGTCGGACGCTCACGCTCGGCTCTCGGGCTACAACGCCCTGCTCGCCGAAGGTGTTGCACCTCGCGAAGCAGCCCGCAGGCTGAAGCGAATCCACGTTGACTACGAATCGCTCACCGACTTCGAGAAGGGCATCCGCAACCTGTGGGCCCCGTTCTACTCGTACAACGCAAGGTCGGGCCAGTTCGCCATCGAGGAGTTGATGAACCCCGGCGGTGCATATCGCCACGCTCTCCAGACTCGCGAGCGGTTGCAGAACTCCGACGAGAACGCGCAGTACCTGCCGCAGTCTTATCGGGAGAAGGGCGGCTTCACCGTCAACCCCGAGACACTCCGGTCGCTCGGCGTGCCCGACGCGATGAACATCGGCCTCGCACCCGAGGGCATGTCCACTGTGCTCGGCGGGATCGATATCCCGGGTGCGTCGTTCCTCGACTCGTTCGCCTACAAGCCGTCGGCCAACGGTGCCCTCGACTCGGCTGCCGCAAGCGCGGGTGCCACGCTGCGGAACTTCTCGGCACAGGCTGCACCACCACTGCGGGTGTTCACCGAGATGGCGACCGGCAAGGACGCCTTCACCAGACGGGACGTTGGGTACTCGCAGTCGCAGTGGGACAAGGCGATCGGCGGAGTGATCAATCTCGCTGGCGGCGACGGCAAATCCTTCAGGCTGAAGGAGCCGGTGAAGTGGGCGGCCGACCTCCTGATCCCCGGTGCGTCACGCATCACGGGCTTCGTGGGCACAGCCCTCGACCCCAACGTAGACCGGGCCAGCGGTGCGCTCGGGGCTGTGTGGAACTCCGTGGCTCCCGTCCGGCACTACTACGTCAGCGACGAGCAGCGAACCCGGGACGAGCGGGCTGCCATCGACGAGATGCTCCAGCGCGTGCCGGGCCGTCGCACGTTCTCTACCACCTCGATCCCCGAGGAGGTCGCCGAGGGCCTGCCACCGCAGTTCCAAGCCCTGCTCGCAAGGAAGAAGGTTTTGGACAAGGAGTCGCGTGCCGCCTCGAAGGCAGAGAGCACGACCGAGAGGCGCGCTGCCAAGTTCCGGGCTACCCGGTCGGAGCGGAAGGCTAGGAGTGGGTGATGCTGTAGAGGTGATCGAGGAAGTCAGCGTTGTCTGGTGCCTCGAACGGGCAGGAGTCCACATCGCCGCCGCTTGCAATGAACTCGTGGCGGAGCCGCTCGAAGTTCTCACCGACAATCCAGACGCCCTTCGCCATTCGGGACTCTGACTCCTTCGCCTTCTGTCGTGCGACCTCTCCCCGGGCTGCTCGCTTCGCAGCCCTCCTTGGGTTACTCGCCCCCCTCGGCGGCTTTCGCCGCCACTTCTTCCGGCCACCCCTTGCTGAATCGAACGCCCTGTCCGAGATAGCAGCCTGACAGAGGATCGCATCCCCGCCGAACTGCGTAGAGCCACGGCGCACAACTTCGGCCACGACGTAATCAGGCGGTCGCGGGAATGTCTCCATGACCCACGTCAGGTATTGGGTCGGCACCTCGCTGACGAGAGTCCCCTTGTGCTTACCGAATCGCATTGCCGGATTGATCGCGATCATCTCTGGTTCTCCTTGGTGGGTGCAGACCCCGACTAATATGAGAAGGTGGGAGGGGCCTCCTCCCAACTCTCACTCCCGCCTCTCTGCACCTTATTGGTCTACCTTCAGTTTGCCGGGCCGTCGGGGAGAGCGACCGGACTTCGTGTGCAGGTTTGCGTTGCGGACTGGCCGCTGTTATTTAGGCTCGCGCTTTTGATTAGTCGGGGCGGGTGCTGCGAGTGAATGAACCGCCAGAGCCACTATAGCGCGGTCACTCCCGCGTTCGTCAATGGAGTGTCGCTCGACCTCACTCAATCCCGGGCGGAACTGGCAACTCGGGTAGCAACTGCGTAAAATCTATGTAGTTGGATTCGGCCAGCCCCTGCGTGGCGTGGCACAGGTACTCGCGTGCCGCACCTTTCTTGATCATCTCGGCGTGCGTTGCCCCGCTGCGGCGCAGCCATTGCGTCCTTCCGCCATCCAGCCCGATCTGCTTGAACACCGCTCTGATCGCAGCGAACGCATGCCGCCGCGACACGGCCCACTTGAACACCGTGCCGTCGGGGGACAGGGATGCTAGTGCTGCCAGCCGATCTGAAGTACTCGCTGACAGGCGTTTGATGACCGGCCGTCCCGTCTTGCTCGCAGTCCAGCCAACCCCGCCGGGAACGAGTGCTTCGGAACGGAGTTCGTATGCGTCGGTGAACCGCGCTCCGGTTTCGTAGACGTAGAAAATCCAAGCCTCGATCCACTGCTTTCGACAGCAACCGCTCTGAAACGCGGGCAGGATCAATTCTTTGAGACGCTTGACAGCACCAGTAAGATCATCGCGTCCGAAGGCACGAGTGACACGACGAGTGACACGAGGCTGAAGGACATGGCGGATGGGTGTAGTGATCGACCCGTCCTCTATGCCGAACTTCCAGATTGTGATTGCGCTACGGCGCTCACTCGCTATACTCACGCTCGACAGACCGTTTGCTTTCAAGGAGGAGAGCCACATGCTGACCGCAGGCCCGTTGATATTGGCAGGGGTGATCCCCGCCCTATCCATCTTGGCCGCCGTCCTTCTGATGTTCCCCGCGTATCCGCGAGAAACGTCCCTCCCCAATAGATAGCGTTCTGCCAACCCGATCATTGACTCCCCCACTGAACTTCTGTACACTGCTCCTTTCGTCGCGAGAATACCAATGACTGAATCAGATGCAAGCAGTGCTGACATGGCCGATCTCCTTGAGACCGGCGGCGAGGGTTCGCGCTACGTTCGGGACGTAGAGGTCGCTGGTTCGAATCCAGTCGCCCCGACTCTTGCGGAACTTCTTGCCGCCCTTGAGGGGTTGCAGCCCGGCCAGACCCTCCTAGTGGAGGGCCTGCCGAA
>JBIKTI010000203.1:0-5306 GCA_044348205.1 Phycisphaerales bacterium
TCGGGAGCTTCTGCTCGAACTCCTTCACATTCGCAAAGCGCGCCTTCACGGCCGCGTTCATCTCGGTCGCGGGCTTCGCCTCGACGATGTCCTCGAAGTAGATGTCGAACGGCTCGAGCCTGCGGCCGAGCTTCTTCGCCATGAACGCAGCGATGTCCTTGCGCACGGGCGACTCGAGGAGGTCGACCATCAGCTTCTCGACCTCGCTCTCGGGCATCTCGCGCTCGAGCGCGAACTTGCGCGCGATCGCCGTCGGCTCGTCGGGGTAGAGCGGGTCGAACTCCTGCGCCATGCGGAAGTTCTTGATCCAGTGCTCGTAGCGCACGAGGCCGAGGAGCTCGCCCGCGTTGCCGCCGGCGACGGTGTTCTTCTCGGGGTTCCAGTCGCGCTTCTCGTCGCCCTTCATCACCCGCGCGGGGATCGTGCCGTCGATGTGGCGCGCCATCACCCACGACAGCGCGCGCTGCTTGTGGACGCCGTCTGCGTCGCCGTAGCCCGCCTTGATCTCCTCGCGCACGAGCCAGTGCGCGATGAGCTTGCGATCGGCCTCGAACCAGCGCTTGCCGTTCGCGTCGACGAGCCCGCCGACCGGCACATGGAAGTCGGCGACGAACTTGCCCGCCTCGAACGAGTTCTTGCGCGCGCGGTCGGAGAGTTCCGCGGGAATGCGCGGGCCGAACTGGTGCGCCACGCGCGCGCCGACCCACTGATCGACCGACCACGACGGACCGTCGCGCAGCATCTCGTCGAGCTTCGGCCGCGCGAAGTTCAAGAGCGCGAGGTGCGCGAGCTTCTGGCGGTAGAGCTGCTCCGAAAGGTCAGGCGACGGGTCGAACTGCGCGAGGATGTCGTCGACGCCCTCGAACTCGTCGCCGCGGAGGTCGTGGTGTCGGCGCAGCGTGCGGCGCATCTCGTAGAGGTGGCCCGTGATCTGCTCGAGCGCGCCCTCGACGCGCGCAAGGAGCCGCGTGCGCTCGGCAGGGTCTGCGACGAAGTGCTTCGCGCAGAACGCCTCGAACGCGGCGGCGTCTCCGTCGGCTGCGCTCCAGCGTGCAGCAACGCGCGCGACGCCTTGCTCGGCGGCCGCGCGCTGCGATTCGCCGTGCTTCGCGACAAGCGCGGCGACGGCGCGGGCGGACGCCTCGCCGAGGGCGAGGGGCGCGGGCTTCGCGTGCGAAGTGGACGAGGATGATTCAGCCGTGGCAGGGGTCATTCCGCAAGAGTAATGGACGCGGGCGGCGGGGAGAAAGTGATCAGAAAAACAGCACAGAATGTTCGATCTCTTCTGACCAGAAGTTATAGTCAGATCATGGTCCGCGAGATCCCCACCGCCGAGGCGAAGGCCAACTTCTCCGCAGTCCTGCGCATGGTCGAGCGCGGCGACACGATCTACATCACGCGCCACGGGCGGCGGATCGCCGTCCTTCAGAACGTGCCCGAGGACACGGTCGAGTCGCGGCGCGCGGCGGCGCTCGAGCGCTTCGACGCGCTGCGGGCGAGCTTGCCGCGCGGGGTGTCGTTCGAGGAAATGAAGTCGTGGATCGAGGACGGGCGCAAGCATTGACCGAGGGTGACTGAGATGCCAGCGAAGCCGGACATCGTCGTCGACGCATCGTTTCTTGTGCCGCTTGTGGCCGAGTGCCTCGGTCCGGCCGCGCGCACGGGGCTTGCTCGCGAGGTGCTGCGCACCGCTGGCGGGCTTGTCGCGCCCGCGCTGCTTCCCTGCGAGTTCGTGAACGCAGTCCGCAACGGGCAGCGTTCGGGGCTCCTCGACCGCGAGCAGGTGGGGACGGCGATCAGCGCGGCCTTCGACCTCTGCATCCATGTCGAGCCCGCGCCCGACATCGCGGTGGCGCTGCGCATCGCGGAGCTCGCCGAGGCGCACCGATTGAGCGCCTATGACGCGAGCTACCTCGAGCTTGCCATCCGCACGAAGTCCGCGCTCGCGACCTTCGACGCGGCGCTCGCGAAGGCCGCGAAGGCGGAGGGCGTCGCGCTTGCGTCCGCGCACGCGAACTGACGCGTGTTCCGCTTGTGCGGTTCGACGGAAGCCGCGAGAATCAAGGCATGCGTCTCGCGCTGCTCGCCGCCGTCCTTCTCCTCGCATCCTGCGCCTCGCAGCAAGTCGTCGAGCGCTTCGATCTCGTCAGCCAGGGCATGACCAAGGACGATGTCGTCGGGCTTCTCGGCGAGCCGAGCTCGACCTGGCGGCTCGAGCGCGAAAGCGACGGCGTCGACGGCGAGCGCCTGCAGTGGGGCGACGGGCTCTCGAGCATGGCGTCGAGCGCCGCGTTCCGCGGTGACCCTGACCGCGCCTATTCCGTGGTGTTCGACGCGCAGGGGCGCGTCCTCTCGAAGACAGCGCCGCAGTGGGTCGAGCTCGAGAACGCAGAGACGGAGGCCCTCCGCGGACGCAAGCGCAAGCGCGTCGGCGACTGGTGAGCCACGGCCGCGGCCATCGCCGCGTGCTTAGCGCGGCATGCTCCTCGCCACGATCTGCAGCACCGCCTCGGCCCACATCCCGTAGGCCTTCGGCGTCAGGTGGAGCGCGTCGGGCATCAGTTCCTTCGAGATGGTTCCGTCGGGCGAGACGAACGCGTCGCCGATCGCGTGGACGGAAAGCCGTGGGTTGCGCTGCGAGGCGACCCACGCGCGCAGCGCCTGGTTGATCTGCAGGATGTCGCCGCGCATCGCGTTGAACGCCTCGCCGCGCGGGAAGATCTCGATGATGTGGACGGCCGCCTGCGGGCACTGCGCCGCGATCGTCTCTGCGACGGCCTTCACGCCAACGAGGGTCTCCGCCGCGTTGCTCGAGCCGTGGCCGAGATTGTTCGTCCCGATCAGGACGAATACATGCTCGGGCTCGAGCCGCGTGAGCGGCGCCTCTGCGAGACGGTGGAGCACATGCTCCGTGCGGTCGCCCGAGTTTCCGAGGTTGACGGCGCCGAGCGGCGCGAGGTGCGCTTCCCATGCCGCCTTGCCTGGATCCTCCCACGACTGCGTGATCGAGTCGCCCACGAAGACGAACTTCACGGGCGCCGATTCGCGCGCGCGGCGGATGCACTCCTTCTCGCGCGCGACAGCCCATTCGTCGGTGCGGGGCGCAGGCACGAGGGAGCTCGGCTTGCGCGCTGCGTCCTGCGAGGGGCTGCAGGCAAGGCCGAGGCTGCCGACCGAGTAGACGAGAAGCGCGAGGGCGACGATGGCGAGCGTTGGAGAGGGGGTCACGCGGGCACGGTCGCGCCTCGGGCGCCTTCCGTCAAGCAAACGCCCCCGCACGAGGCGGGGGCGCTTGGTCTTCGGTTGGTTGCGTTCAGGCGGTCAGACGGCCGCTGCCATCTTCTCGGCCTTGGCGCGCGCGTCGGCGAGCGAGCCGACATACATGAAGGCGCTCTCGGGCAGGTCGTCTGCCTCGCCCTCGCAGAGGCTCGAGAAGCTCTCGATGGTCTCCGCGAGCGGGCAGGTGACGCCCGGGATGCCCGTGAAGACTTCACCGACATAGAACGGCTGCGAGAGGAAGCGCTCGATCTTGCGGGCGCGGGCGACGGTGCGCTTGTCCTCTTCGGAGAGTTCGTCGACGCCGAGGATGGCGATGATGTCCTGAAGGTCCTTGTAGCGCTGCAGGATGCCCTGCACGCGGCGCGCCACCTTGTAGTGCCGCTCGCCGAGCACCTGCGGGTCGAGGATGCGCGAGGTCGACGAGAGCGGATCGACCGCGGGGTAGATGCCCTTCTCCGCGATCTTGCGCTCGAGCACGATGAACGCGTCGAGGTGGCTGAAGGTCGTCGCGGGGGCGGGGTCGGTGAGGTCGTCTGCAGGCACATAGATCGCCTGCACCGAGGTGATGGCGCCCTGACGGGTCGAGGTGATGCGCTCCTGAAGCGCGCCCATCTCGGTCGCGAGGTTCGGCTGGTAGCCGACGGCGCTCGGCATGCGGCCGAGGAGCGCCGACACTTCCGAACCGGCCTGGGTGAAGCGGAACACATTGTCGACGAAGAGCAGGGTCTCCTTGCCCGACGCATCGCGGAACTCTTCCGCCATGGTCAGCGCGGAGAGCGCGACGCGCAGACGCGCACCTGGCGGCTCGTTCATCTGGCCGAAGACCATCGCCACCTTGTCGAGGACATGCATCTTCTTGCCGCTCGCGTCGGTGTACTCGGCCTCCTGCATCTCGAGCCAGAGGTCGTTGCCCTCGCGGGTGCGCTCGCCGACGCCTGCGAACACCGAGTAGCCACCGAAGTTACGCGCGACGCGCGCGATCATCTCCTGGATGACGACGGTCTTGCCGACGCCTGCACCGCCGAAGAGACCGATCTTTCCACCGCGGACGAACGGGCAGAGGAGGTCGATGACCTTGATGCCCGTCTCGAGGATCTCTGTCTTCGGGTTGAGCTCGATGAACTCGGGCGGCTTGCGGTGGATCGGCGCCGTCTTCTGCGCGGCGACGGGGCCGCGCTCGTCGACGGGCTGGCCGAGGAGGTTGAACACGCGGCCGAGGACGCCTTCACCGACGGGCACGCGCACAGGAGCGCCCGTGTCGATGCACGCGTCGCCGCGCCTCACGCCGTCGGTCGAGGCGAGCGCGACGCAGCGGACCTGTCCGCCGCCGAGGTGCTTGGCGACCTCGCCGACGAGGGTCATCTTCTGACCGCGCGTCTCGAACGCGACATGCACGGCGTTGTAGATCTCGGGCAGGCTCGCCTCGGGGAACTGCGCGTCGAAGGTCGATCCGATGACCTGAATGACGGTGCCGGTACTGGCCATGTGGGCTCCAACTTTCTCGCCGCACCGATGGCGGCGGCCCCGAGAATGGGGCGTGCGACGGACAAACAACCGATGGACACGGACTCCTCGCGGAGTTCGTGACGGATTTCACAGAGGGACGGAGAAGATACCCGCGGGGCGAAGAATCTGCAAAGGGTTTTGGGGCGGCGGGGCGCGCCATCTGCGGCGCACGGCGCAAGGCGCAGATCCTCAGCCCCCGACGGCGCTGGTACGCCATATCTCTCGCCAGCGAAACGATTTCCGTCAGCCGCGCGCGTCGAAGGTGCGGCCGAGCGCAACAGAGGTTGCGACTTCGAGGCGATCCGCTGCGCGGGTGTAGAGCGCGAAGTTGCCTGCGGGGGTGGCGCGCTGGGTCCCTGACTGGGTCGGCGAGGCGGAATCGAAGCCTTGGCCGCGCGAGACAGGCGAGTCGACAGCGCCCGCGACGAGCTTCGCGACCTCCTCGACAGAGGCCGGCACACCACCCACGCTCCGCTCGGAGGTGGGCTTGCGCGCAACGAGCGCAGCGCGCTCATCGCGTG
>JBIKTI010000204.1:0-5296 GCA_044348205.1 Phycisphaerales bacterium
GTGGGCGACGGCTCTGGCTGCGGCGAGGACCCAGAGGGCCTCGACCACACCGAGCTGATGCGCCTCTTCAACGAGGGCCTTCCGATCGCAAGCTTCGACAAGAGCAAGCTCTCGCCGAAGGGCCGCGTCGTTTCGGTCGACGAGCCGGACGGCGCAGCGCTGCGCAACACGCTGCACAACCGGCTCGTGACCGACGCGTTCGTGCCCGGAGGCGGCCGCCCCGCCACGATCCACGAGGGCAACTGGCAGGAGTTCATCACGGCCGACGGCAAGCCGAGCTCGATGGTGATCTCGGAGGGCGCGAACCTCTTCATCACGCCCGGCGCGCGCGAGGAGATCGCCAAGCGCGGCGCGACGGTCATCAAGGACTCGTCCGCCAACAAGTGCGGCGTGATCTGCTCGAGCTACGAGATCAGCGCGTGCATGGTGCTCACCGACGAGGAGTTCCTGTCGATCAAGGACACCTATGTGTCGCAGGTGCTCGATCGGCTGCGCGAGCTCGCGCGCGTCGAGGCCGAGTTCCTCATGCGCGCCGCGAAGACGATGACGCATCTGTCGCTGCCGAAGATCTCGGTCGAGCTCTCGAAGGTCATCAACACGAGCGCGGCGGCGATCGCTGCGGGCGTCCCGAGCTGGCCCGCGGAGGACCGCGAGCTTGCGAAGCAGATGATCCGCGACCACCTGCCGCGGGTCCTCTTCGACTTCGCGGGCGAGCGCGTGTGGAAGAACCTCCCGCAGTCGTACCAGACCTGGATCATCGCGAACCGGCTCGCGAGCTCGATCTCGTACCGAGAGGGACTCGACTTCTTCGAGGGTTCGACCCCCGCGGAAGTCGCCGACCTCGCGCGCCGCTACATGAAGAGCGACCTCGCGAACCGCGAGATCGTGTCGAAGGTGCGCGCGTCGAACCTCGCGGACAAGGAACACATCGCATCGCTCCTCGAGCGCGGCGGAGCCCGCGCCGGAATCTGACGACCGCGGCGGAGCGACGAAGTTCGTCGCGCGACGCGGGAGTCAGGGGTGCCCGTGGACTTCAGTCCGCGGAACGGATGATGTCAGCCGTCGACTCCGACGCGTGTCGTTCAGCAGACTGAAGTCTGCTGGCACACTTGCTTGGGGACTCCGGCGGGTGTCATCCACGCCAAAGGAAGCCGCCGCAGCGGCGACCGCTCAAACCACGGGTTCCCGTGGACTTCAGTCCGCGGAACGGGTGGTGCCATCCGTCGACTCCGACGCGTGCGCGACGCACTCGCGTCTCACCGCCGCCTGCGGGTCGCCGCAAGGGGCGCGAGCGCGAACAACGCCACGGCTCCCGGTGCTGGGATCTGCGTGAACATCACGGCACGACCGAAGGTCGGGTAGGCTCCGTACAGCACGACCCGGCTGAACGGCAGCGTGCTCGTGAACCCGTAGAACCTGGTCGGCCCTGGAATTCCATCGCTTCCTTCGAGATTGACGGTACCTATCAAGGTGGATCCGCGGTAGAAGCGGGCACTGTACTGACCTGGCCAGAAGGACTCGTTGAACAGCCAGTCGATCGCAAAGGAGGTAGCGATCGGCTCCGCAAACACGAAATCGCTGCTCCATCCCCCATCCCAGCCGCCAATCCCCATCACATTCGTCCCAGCGGGAAGATCCCACGGTTCGATCAGGAATGCTGGGATCGGGAAAGTGGCAACTGCCGCGTCGAGCCCCAACTGTGGGAGATAGAGCCCCCCCGATGGAATGTTCGGCGCAGCAACCGTCGTCACCGCCCCCGCGGCCGCGCGCCACGAGGCCTCGTCGGCGTAGCTCGTGAGCGCCGCCGATGCTTGCGGTGCGCAGGCGATCGTCGCCGCGATGCCCGCGAGAGAAAGAGACGCGCACAAACGGCGGCCGGCGCGTGATTGCGTTTCCGTTGCTCGGTTCATTCCACACCTCCCTTTGCTGTGTTCCAAACGACCTGCTCGACCAGCTCGCGCAGCGGCGCGGGCGCCGTCGCGGCCCATTCCTTGTAGCCCTCGATCCCGTCGAGCCCCACGAACTCGATCGAGAACTCGACGGCGTCCTTCGAATCCAGCGCGATGGCCTCAGGCACGGGCTCGCCGCCTCGGGTCGCCGCCGCGGTTCCCGCGCCGTTGCCCCAGTTGGCGAGCAGCGCGGAGAGGTCGGCTGCGCCCACCATACCGTCGCAATCAAGGTCCGCGATCGGGTCGCACAGCGCACCGCTCGACGGGCACCACCTGTCGAGGAGGATCGCGAGGTCCGACGCGCCCACCATGCCGTCGCCGTCGAGATCGCCCGCGAGCCCGCTCGGCACCGCACGGAGAAGGACGGCGCGACGGATCGGATCTGTCCCTTCGGTCGGCGTGAACTCCGCCATGCCGACGGCGTCGCCTCGTGTGTTCACGCCGCGCAGGGCGCGGACGACGAACGAGGAGTAGCCCTCGATCGGCGGCGTCGGGGACACCAACTCGTTGATGTCGGCCACGGCCCAGTTCGAGACCTGGTCGCCCTCCGCGAACCAGACGAGGCCGCGGCCGTCGGGGTCACTGCCACTCTCGACGAATCCGACTGCGAAATGACCTACATGCAGGCCGTGAGCGGCGGTCTCGTTGAACTCGAGATCGAACGCCTCCGATCGAGTCCTGTTAGGGATCGCAGGAAGTGGTAGCCTTGATCCGACCGTTGGCGGGGCATATCCGCCGTTTCCGCACGGCGATGGCGCCCCCGATGCCTCGCACCAGTCTGGCGGGAGCGGCTCCCATGCGAATGCCCATGCGCCGCACTGGACAAGCACGCCCTCACCGAGCTCGGGCCATGCGTCCGTCACGAATCCGACGGCGCTTCCGTCGACAAGGACCGCGTGCTGACGCGCAGCAGCGCCCGCGAAGCCTTCGGAGACCGGATCAGGCGTGAGACAGGTCCTGCACTGCAGCTCGGCGCTGCATGGCACCTCAGGGCAGAGCGCGGCGGGGAACCACTGGCGAGCCCGCTGTAGGACAGGCCCATGGCAGTTCACCTCAAAGCTGCAGATCTGCCGAGAGCCACACACGATGTCTCCGTTCGCCGAGATACCGAGCGCAGCGAGTCGCCCGGAGGGATCACCGGTGCTGGTCACGTCCGGCTCGGGGCAGATCGAGCAGAGAGTCCTGATCTGGAGCGGCTCCTCTGGTGCGATGCTCGAGCCAAGGCGCACGCTGGCAATGAGGTCCGAGCGCGGGACAGGGCCTCCGGGCCCGCTCCCGTTGTCGATCGTGCAGGTGGGACCCTCGAAGGTGAAGGCCGCCCACGGCTCCTCGCCCTCGGAGACCGCGCCGAGCCAGCCGTAGACCCTTGGGCCTCCGCTCTCGCCTTCGACAGGCTGAGGCGGGGTGATCGCGCGTACGAACGGCGTCGATGCGTCGCTCAGACGCCAGGCGGCGGCACGCGGCGTGAACTCGCCATTCGGGTCAGATCGCCCCATGTCCCCCACGACCCACCCGTCGGCGTTCACATCGCGCGCGATCGAGGGAGTGATTGGCGAGAGCTCGCCACTCGGAAGCAGGGACGGCAGGAACTCGTGGTGCCCTGCAGACCTTCCGAAGCGCGCTCGGTCGAGGTAGAAGAAGCCTTGGTACACAAGAGGTGCCCCACCGCCTGGAAGCGCAACCTGCCGCCTCATCTGCCCGACGACGATGCCGCAGTCGGTGACCTCGTAGGCCATGTTGTACCGCGTTGATTGAGTGAAGGACCCGCCTGCGGGGCCCGAAAACTCGTCCGCCCCGAGCACCACCAGCTCGTAGTGGGAGATCCCACCGATCCCGCCATCGCCCGATTGTCCGAAGGCGGGCGCCGTGCCCACGAGCGCGACCGCCGCAGCCAGCGCGCGCGCCGTCAGGCCCCGGGCATCAGAGGGCCAGCGGCTGGCCTTGGTCCTTGGTCCTTGGTCCTTGGTCCTTGGTCCTTGGTCCTTGGTCCTTGGTCCTTGGTCCTTGGTCCTCACTCCGATCCTCGTCTGTGTCATTGCCATCCGTTCCTGCCTTTCCCGGCCGAGCCGATGCACCAATCTACGCAAGATGGGTCGCGCAACAAGCGATTGACGGATGAATTCGCACAATTGTCGAAGCCCCGCCCCGCTGAGGCGAAATGCCCCCCGTTCAGGGCGTTTGGACACTTGGAGCGATTGCGGAGAAGTCGACTGAAGTCAGAGCGCTTGACTTTGGGATGGAGGTATGAGCCTGAGAGTCGACTCTCTCGAGTGCCCGCGCTCTTCAGCATGCGGAACGGATGATGTCAGCCGTCGACTTCGACGCGCACTGCTCCGCAGACTCGCGTCTGCGGGCACTCATGGCTTGCAGACTCCGACGGGCGTGATCCACGCCATCGGAGTCCGAAATCACGAGTGCCCACCAGACGGAGTCCGGGCGGAGCCTGGACGCAGTCTGCGGAACGGATGGTGTCAGGCGTCGACTCCGACGACTTGAACCGTGCGATACGCAAATCTGGGGTGCCCGTGGACTTCAGTCCGCGGAACGGGTGATGTCAGCCGTCGACTCCGACGGTTGTCGTTCAGCAGACTGAAGTCTGCTGGCACACTTGGCTGGGGACTCTGACGATCTGAATCGTGCGACACGACAATCAGGGGTGCCCGTGGACTTCAGTCCGCGGAACGGAGGGTGTCAGCCTGCGACTCCGACGCGTGTCGTTCAGCAGACTGAAGTCTGCTGGCACACTTGGTTGGGGACTCCGACGATCTGAATCGCGCGATACGAATATCAAGGATGCCCGTGGACTTCAGTCCGCGGAACGGGTGGTGTCAGCCGTCGACTCCGACGGGTGTCGTTCAGCAGACTGAAGTCTGCTGGCACACTTGCTTGGGGACTCCGACGATCTGAATCGTGCGACACGACAATCAGGGGTGGTGACTCCGACGATCTGAATCGTGCGATACGCAAATCTGGGGTGCCCGTGGACTTCAGTCCGCGGAACGGAGGGTGTCGGCCGTCGACTCCGACGGTTGTCGTTCAGCAGACTGAAGTCTGCTGGCACACTTGGTTCGGGACTCCGACGATCTGAATCGTGCGACACGAAAATCAGGGGTGCCCGCATGCTTCAGCATGCGGAACGGATGATGTCAGCCTTCGACTCCGACGCGTGTCGTTCAGCAGACTGAAGTCTGCTGGCACACTTGGTTGGGGACTCCGACGATCTGAATCGTGCGATACGCAAATCTGGGGTGCCCGTGGACTTCAGTCCGCGGAACGGGTGGTGTCAGCCGTCGACTCCGACGGTTGTCGTTCAGCAGACTGAAGTCTGCTGGCACACTTGGCTGGGG
>JBIKTI010000501.1:0-5292 GCA_044348205.1 Phycisphaerales bacterium
CGGGAGGTGCGTTTGCATCAACCCGGTGCCATGGAGCGTGCCCGCGGCTGGCGCGAGCGCATGCGCGATCGGCCCATGCCCCAGCTGCTGGAGGATCTGCGCGCCGATCGTGAGCGTTGAGCCAACGCTCCACGAGGAGCGACACGTGCTGGATGCCTCCGCCCTGTTGCGGTTGTACCTGGCCGATGGCCCCCTGCCGGAACGGTTGGAAGCGGTGATGGAGCGGGGCTGCCGAGGGGAGGGGGTGCTGCTGGTTCCCGATCTGTGTTGGCTGGAGATCACCTCGGTGCTGAGCCGCCAGATCAGCCGCGCCGTGCTCAGTACCGAGGAAGCCGCAGACCTGCTCGCCGAACTGCAGCGGCTGCCGCTGCGCACCATGGCCAGCAGGGAGCTGTGCTCCACAGTGCTCCGGCTCAGCCAGGTGCAGCGGATCAGCGTGTACGACGCCACCGATCTGGCTTTGGCCCTGCGCTACGGGGCCATCCTGCTCACCGCTGATCAGCAACTGGCTGGCGCGGCTGAAAGGACCGGCTGCGGAGGCAGAAGGGAGCAGGGCACGTGATCGCCGCTGTTCAGCGCCCGAAACCGCGACTCACGTGTTGGCCCCGCACGCTGGGTTGGCTGAGGCCCGGCCACCTGCACCCGGGTCAATGGCATCATCCTGATCAAGAGCCTGCGCGGCGCGAGCTCTCCAGTGGCGACGGGCCGAAAGGGTGAGACACAATGTGAGCAGCACTTGCATTGGCCATGGCTGAAGGCGCATCTGCCCATCAGGACGCTGCCGCGTCCCGTGAGGAAACCAGCCAACAGAGAGCTGTCCGCACGCGGGGCACCACCACCGATCCCCAGCGGGCCCAGCAAGGGGCAACCGCCGCCGCCTCTGCAGCGCCCACCGCACTGGACAGCCTGAGCCGCCTCCAACACCTGGCAGATGCCAGCCCCCGGGTGGCGCAGTTGCGGCGGCTGCAGGCGCTGGCCGATGGCCGATTCGCCCCGGTTGCCCAGCTTGCGGGCGGCCCAGGGGAAGAAGAACTCGTCCAGGGCAAATTCGCCACCGCAGAGCTTCAGCCCCAGCTCCAGCAGGCGCCCCGTGCCAACAACACCGGCCTGCCCGACCAGCTCAAGAGCGGGATTGAATCGCTATCCGGATTGTTAATGGATAACGTGCGGGTGCATTTCAACTCATCGCAGCCGGCGCGGGTCAACGCCCTGGCCTATGCGCAGGGCAGCGATATCCATCTGGCGCCGGGGCAGGAGCGGCACTTGCCGCATGAGGCTTGGCATGTGGTGCAGCAGGCGCAGGGGCGGGTGAGGCCGACGCTGCAGATGAAGGATGGGGTGCAGGTGAATGACGATGTTGGGCTGGAGCGTGAGGCGGATGTGATGGGGGCAAAGGCCCTGGAAAGTGGGCACCGTCTTGTCGAGGCTCACCACTCGATCTCCATGCCCATCGAGACTGCACAGCCAATTGAGAGCGACGTAACGAACAGCCCCGATGTGAACGTAGCCAACAACCACAGCGTCGCGTTGACCAATGGCCCGGGCTTAGCCCAGCGGGGCGGGAACGAGATGCAGAGAATCGCCGATCAGCGCCCCGAGGTGGCGCTACAGCGGCAGGTGCAAGCGTGGGGGGATGGGAGCGAGCGGGTGGGGCAGCTGCGGGCGTGGCAGGGGGTGGCGGATCGGAGGGGGGTGGGGGGTAAAAGGCAAGACCTGACCCCGGGTTTCGCGACGGTAGGAGTTGTACAACCGAAACAATCAATCGAGTCTGACCCAATTGATGACCGCCAACTGGAAGGCTCCGCTGGGTTCGACGACCGCAGTCTGCTCCAGCGCAAGCTCAGCCCAGACTACTCCGGCCCGCCGGGAAAGACCGATAAATATTTCTGCTCGCTCCTCGGCAGCTACGTATATGTCAAGCGGGAGCTGAACGGCCCCCTCGGTGCGCGCTGGCTGCTACTTGAGCGCACACACGGAGAGTTCAACGAGCAGTTCATCTATCAACCCGAGATGAAAGGTGTGCTACCGGAGACATTTACCCGCTGGACAAACCTCGATGGATATGAGCAACTCTTGACCGAGGTCGAGGAGCGTTTCCGCGACGAGGAGTATCGGAGCTCCAAGGATTCCCAGGCCTTCGAGCATCCCCTCAAGAATACGACCGTGAAAGAGATTCGAGACGCACTCGAAAAAGGCCTTGCATTGGACTGGAATAAATCCCGCGCGGCGTCGCTGGCAACCCGGATCGCCACCACCTTCCAAATCCTCCTCAATTACCTCGGCAACCCCATCCAGCCGACGCCAGATCTGCACCGCAACATCAACGAAACGGTCAAGGGGTGCCTGGCCAAGAAGGATAGCGAGGTCAAGCAGGCGAGCGAGGCATTGTCGGAGCTGGAGCACGCGGCCAACGTCGTCGTCAATTCGCAAACAGTGGGCGAGTTCGTGCTCGGGGCCCAGGGACCGGTCTGGAGCCCTGGGATGAAGGACCCGGTCAAGCCCGAGGATCAGCACGGGAAGCTGCCTCCGCTCGACGTGCTGCGCCTCGAAGCGGACGCCTACTACATGACGGGCGGAGACACCCTGCACATCGACGAGGTCAAGGACACCCCCCGCGCGCTGGCCGACAAGATCAAGAAGGGCGAACAGCTCCGCCGCCAGATTAAGTGGCTCAAAGAGCCGGCCAGCTTCGACAAGTCGCCCTATACTTACAAGAAGCAGGTTGGCTATTTCGTACAGGCCGGTCAGCCCCACTTCGACCACGTGCTTAGCGAGGCGGTCCTCGAGAACTTCGCACTGCTGAATCAGAACCAGGAGTCCGAGTTGCCGTTCATCCGGATCGGGAAATATGCCTTCTACGTGAAGGATCTTGAAAAGTTGTACAAGGACGCGATCAAGTGGCTCGGTGACAACTCCAAAGCCTACAAGGAGCCGCCGTATAATATGATGAAGGCATCGGAGGCCGTGTCTTACTTTTTCGGCGATGTCGAGCAAGCGACAGCGACCATCAAAAAAGGAGATCTCCCGTGGAAGTAATGAGCGTGCTGCCATGACTCCTGCCATCACACCGGACGTCGTCTATGCTCGCCTCGTCGATCGCCCCGACGAGGCCGACCTTACGCTGGCGGGGCTCGACGCTGGTGACGAGAGGACGCGCCGCGAGGTCCTCGACGCCATGCGGCGCCTCGCGATCAACTTCATCCAACCGGCGCGGGAGTTGCTTTCCCACGACGCCGGTCACGCCTCCTACGACCTGACAGCGATCGCCGGGGGCGCCGTGTCAGGGCTCGTTCTGGGATTGCTGGCCGCGGAGTATCGAGCACTGCAGGTTCCCCCCGCCGCGCCTTCGCTCGCCACCTCGTTCGATAGCCTCGGCGTGGAGATGGAGGGCGAGGAGCGGCAAGCGCGCTTCTTTCAAGCGTGGATGGCCCAGCGGACCGCGCACGTGGTCCGGCGCCTCGTGGCTTTCCTGAGCGTGGCGAGGCCGAGCGACTCGAGCGCGGTCGCTTCGGAGCTGGACATGGTGGGTGAGGTCGCCGACATGGATCTTCCGAGCGTTGAGCGAGACCTGCTGCGCGCGCTGGCGGCAAAGCTGCCCTCGGTGCGCTGAGGGCAGCGCCCGGGTTTGCGATTTCCTCTTCTTCAGAGGGGTTCCGCCGGCTTGGCAAGACTGACGACGGGCGGACGGCAGCCTATAATCTGATACTTGGGCAGCGCATTACGGAGAGTCAGTTGGAAGAAGTCAGGTCGCGAATAGGAATTTCAAACGACTTTCTACAAGCTGATACTGTATTTGCCATGCTCCGTGCGGTCAACCGCGCGCCCATGGGCAAGAAACACCCCCTCGCAGTGACGTTTCCAGCGCGACTTCGGCGCGAATCACCCTTCACCCGCCTCGCCTTGACGCCCTCAGGCGATCACGGGCCGAGCACGCCCGTTGGTGTTGCTGCAGAACCGTCGTCGTGCTCTCGCATCAGGCTGCGAAGCCGAGCGACAACTCCCGCGTCGCTGCGCGCGGTGGCGCACGGGCGGCCAAGCCCAGGTGCGTGAGGATCCTCACGAGCACCACCAACTCTTCGATCGCGGCGATGATCTTCAGTTTTCCACCGCACGCGCAGCGCTCCACGTCGATGTCGAACACGCGCTTCAGAAGCTGTGCCAGCGCATCCGTGCCGCCTGGCCGTGCGTATGCGCGTGCGCGGGCTCGCTCGCCGGCTGCACGACATCGGGCACGACCGCCGCACGCAGCTTCGCGTTCGGGGCGAGCACCCCGTGGAAGTGGATCAGATGCAGCCGCGAACGTGGCACCAGCGCCGCCAGGCGTTGCATGAACTCCTGCGGCTCCATGACGATGTGTGAAAACCCGGGGTCAGGACTCAATACTGTTCGTTTAGAATGTTACGGAGGGAAAACGCTGTCGAGGGTGCAGCGGTGGTGAGTCGAGGATTCTCGGTCTTGCATCGAATGGTACGCGCTTGGGTCTAAGCGGGTCGTGCGAGGCTTAAGGACAGTTGCGTCGCTTGATCATGCGCGGTGTTTGCCTGGCCGTGGTCCGATTCGTGCTCAGTCGGCCGGCCGCATCCAGCAGATCACTGAACCACCGTCGCCTCTGCGTCGCCCGCCGTGGGGGGGGGAAGGCCCCGGAGCGGGGCTGGGCGCGACGCAGCAGTTGCACATGACTGCTGAAGGACAGATCCGCGTGTGCCAGGCGGTGTCGGCTGGCCGCCTGAGAGGGCCTGGACTGCGAACTCGAAACACTGCGCAGCATGGCCGGGCGAGGCAACTCGGGCGGACAGCGCATCTGTCGCGATGAGCTCTACGCCGACCGCCTGGAGCGTCTGCGTGGCGCGTAGCTTCATCGACACCAACATCCTCGTTGACGCCGATGATGCTTGCGACCCGCGCAAGCAACAGCTAGCGCTCGACCTGCTGGTGGATCTGCGCGCCAGCCAGGAGGCCGTGTTCTCGACGCAGGTGCTTCAGGACTACTTCGTCACCGCAACGCGCAAGCTGGGTCTGGAGGCCCACGCTGCTCGCCAGCGCGTCACGCAATTCGGACTTTTCGAACTGATCCAGCCCACGCTGGCCATGATGCCGGCTGGCATGGATCTGCAACAGAACCAAAGCCTTTCCTTCTGGGAAGCGCTGATCGTGCAGACAGCGTGCGCAGCCCGTTGCGGTGTGCTCTACAGCGAAGATATGCAGGCAGGGGCAAGGATTGGCAACGTTCTCATCGTTAATCCCTTTACGTGACTACCTTCGGCGGGAGGCTTCTCGCTTCCACCCAGCCCA
>JBIKTI010000205.1:0-5285 GCA_044348205.1 Phycisphaerales bacterium
GCTGCATTCGCAACCTGCATGCAGTCGCTTGCGCTCGCGGCTGGTGTGATCTGTTCGGGCATCTCGACCTGACCTCCTGCAGTCGGACTGGATCCGAAGCCTCCGGGATCCCTCGATGGCGGCACGAAACACAGCGTGTCACCGAGTGAGGTGATCGGTCTGTTCGAGGGACAGATTGACCTTGAGCCCCACAAAGCGCACGAAAGGGCGAACCCTCGCGCGATCGGGTGCCGAGCGGCGGGACTGCAGCGGTTGTGCGGGCGGGCGCCGTCAGTAGGTGCAGCGCTTCGCCAGGCCATGGGCCGAGAAGTCGCAGGTGGCGAGAATGTCGGCGATCCGACCGGAGGCACCCGCCTCGAGATAGGGGTGGCGGCCCGATGGACGCCACGAGTCGAGTTCGTCGAGGACGCCCGCGAGGCCGTCCCACGCGGACGCGGCGTCGCGCGCGTTGTCGGCGCGTTCCCGCCCCGCCTGCCGAGGCCCGATGTTGACCGCGCGCACGCCGAGGGCCGCGCACTCGATGAGGCCCGCGCTCGAGTTGCCGACGATGGCGCGCACGCCGGGGTGCTTCAGGAGCGCGATGAAGAGCTCGCGTTCGAGGTGCCTGAAGGCGCGGAAGTGCTTGCGTCTTCGCTCTGCGACGATCTCGATCGCGCGGGCGATGCCGTTGCGGCCCGGGTCCGAGTTCGGCGCGAGCGCGGTCACGCGGCCGCGGGCGGCGAGCGCCTCGAGCACCGCGTGGGCCTCGCGCTCCTCCTCCGCGTCGGGGCGTCCCACGGGATGCATGAGGAAGACGAAATCGGGGGCGCCGAGCTCCGCGTACTCGTGGTCCGACAGGGGCCGGATCGCGTCGAGCCGGTCGACCGCAGGCGAGCCGACGAGATGGATGCGCGCCGCGTCCTCGCCGAGACGCGCGATGCGCGCCGCGCTCTCCGCGCTCGCCGCGAAGTGGATGTGCGCGAGCTTCGTGATGGCGTGCCGCATCGCTTCGTCTGCGACGCCCTCCGCTCGGTCGCCGCCGTGGATGTGCGCGACGCGGATGCCGCCGATCGACGCGGCGCTCGCGGCCGCGAACGCCTCGATGCGGTCGCCGAGAACGACGACAGCGTCGGGTGAGAGACGCGCGAACAGCTCCGCGAGCGCCGACACGCCGCGCCCGAGCGCCGCCGCGTCCGCGAGACGGCCGGTCTCGCCCGCGCGCTGCATCTCGAATCGGTGCGGTCGATGACCGGACGACTCGACCCAGATGATCGTCGGCTCGAAACCCGGAAGATGACCGTAGATGGGATCGCTTGTGCGCGGTGGATCGAGCAGATGCGCTCCGCCCGCGCAGACCTCGAGCGCGAGGTCGCCGCGCGCGATGATCGCGTCACAGACAGGTGAAAGCAGGCCCCACTCCGCGCGCGTTCCCGTGACGACCGCGACCTTTCGCCGCGATTCGCCGCTCACGGCGATGTCCCCGCTGCGACAGGCCACGCGATGTCCGCCTCCGTGAGGACGCGGTCCGCCTCGACCGCGCGCGCGAGCCTGCGGCCGACGATCTCGTCGAGGCGGCTTGCACAGATCCCCGTGCCGGGGCGCTTCACGCAGATGTCCTCGGGCCGCACGAGATGCGCAAGCGGCAGATCGCGCGCAGCGACGAGCGACTGGCGGCTCACGGTGCGGACATCACGCTCGACCGCCTGCAGCTCCTTCAGCGGGGCGCCGATCATGCGCGCGGCGCGGCGCGCGAGCTGCACATACGCCGCGAACTGGTTCGGGTCGAGGCTCGCGGCATGGTCGGGGCCCGTCGCGGCGCGGTCGTAGGTGAGGTGCTTCTCGAGGATCGCGGCCCCCGCCGCGACGGCGATCGCGCCCGTGTCGACCGACGCGGTGTGGTCGCTGTAGCCGACGGTGCGCCCCGTGATCGCGGCGATCTCGTGCATGCCGCCGATCGCGGCGTGGTCGTCTCGCGACGGATAGCTCGAGGTGCACTGAAGGAACGCGAGGTCGCTGTGCGACTCGAGCCAGCGCGCGCCCTGTGCGACCTCCTCGCGGGTGGCCGCGCCCGTCGAGACGACGAGCGGGCGACCGAGCGACGAAACGGCGCGCAGGAGCGGAAGATTGACGAGGTCGGGCGACGCCGTCTTGAACGCCTGCCAAGGCTGCGTGCGCGCGATCTCGACGAGCGGAAGCGAGAAGACGGTCACGATCGGCACGATGCCGATGCGCACGCACTCCTCTGCGAGCTCTCCGAGCGCCTCGGGCGGAAGCTGCAGGCCCTGCAGGAGCTCACGCGGGTCGCGTGCGCCGCGCTCGCGCTGGTAGGCCGCGAGCACAGAGTCGCGCGACATGAGCATCGCCGCGTCGAACATCTGGAACTTCGCGGCGTCCGCGCCCGCGCGGCGCGCGGCGTGGACGAGCTCCCTCGCGCGCGCGAGGTCGCCGTCGTGGTTGACGCCGATCTCGGCGATGATGAAGGGCGCGTGGCCAGCGCCGGCGGTGCGGCCTCCGATCGAGAGCGCGGGCGCGGGAATGGCGTGATTCATGCGGGAACTCCTTCGCGTTCGCGCGCGGAGAGGATCGCCTCCGCGACGGCGAGGTCGAGCGCGCTGTCGACATCGACCACATCGCCCTCGCGCGTCTCGATGCCGCGGCGGTCGCGGCCGAAGAACGCGTGCGGCTCGCCTTCGCGCACATCGAAGAGGCTCGCGCGCCTGACCGCGATCACGCCGCCATCGGGCATGAAGAGCGGAGGAAGCTCCTGCCTGCGGTAGATGCGGTTCTCGATGAACTGCGAGACGCGGCCCTCGCCATCGAGGCGCGACATCCAGAAGGGATGCGTCTTGCCCACGCGGTAGTAGCTCTGCACGCTGTCCGCGCCCGTCTCGCGCAGCGCGCGCACGGCGCGGTCTGCGAGATCGGCGGGACGCACGGGCACATTTCCGTAGAGGATCACCACGATGCCGTCGTTCGAACCGCTCGCCGTCACAGCGTGACGCACGGCGCTGTCGACCGTGGCCTGGTCGTTCGACACGCTCTCGGGCCGCAGGAACACATCGACGCCCTCGTCGCGCGCGATCCGCGCGATCTCGTCTCCGTCTGTCGAGACGATCACGCGGTCGATCTCGCGCGACGCACGCGCGAATCGGATCGTGCGTGCGATCATGGGCACGCCCGCCACGGGAAGCGCGTTCTTGCGCGGAAGGCCCTTGCTTCCCGCGCGGCCGATGACGACCGCGAGGACCTTGCCCCCGTCCGCGACCGGATGGATCGGCGTCATGGGACGCGCGTCCTCAAGTCGGGGTGCGACTCGCCGTGATCGCGGCGGATCTGCTTGCGCCGCGCCACGAGGTCGCGCCAGATCTGAAGCAAGGGCGCGCGCTCGACATGCGCGAAGATGCGCTCGCCGCGCAGATCCAGTTCCGAGAGCGGCACGGAGCCGTCCGCGAGGACCTGCATGCGCCGCAGCATCTCGCGGAACATCACGCGCGACGGCGCGCGCGCGCTCGCGAGTCCGTCCGCGGGCATCTCGGGCGACGGGTCGTGGGGCGGCGCGCCCTCGAGGACAGGCGTCCCGAGCGTGTGCTGCCAGCGGTCGAAGAACGCCTCGATGTCCTCGAGAGTCTCCACGCGCCGCTGCAGGCGCGGCACGATCCACGGCACGGCGAACCCCGCGGCGTCGTTCGGGCCCGAGAGATGCGTGCGCGCGAGGAAGACGCGCTGGATGTTGTCGATCACCTGGCGGAAGCGGTCCACGCCGTGCATGCGACGGTAGGTCTCGGGCGTCTCCGCATCGAGCTCGACCGACACGACATCGACGCCCGCCTCGATCATGGCGTGAATCGCCTCCGTCGGCGCGAGGAGCTCTGTGCGCACATGCACGCCGCGCACGCCGGACTCCCTCGCCATGCGGATGAAGTGCGCAAGCTCGGGATGGAAGAGCGGGTCCCCCGCGCCTGTGAAGCTGATCACGCAGTCGCGGCTCTCGCCGACCTGCTCGACGAGCCGCGCGAAGCGGCGTTCAGTCATCACGGGGCGCTGCAGCGAGCCATGGCGGTGCGGGCTCGACGCGCCCGAGCCCTGCCTGCCCGTGTTCAGCTCGACCATGAGGTGCTGCGGCGTGAAGTACGGCACAGTGTCGTAGAGCTGGTGCTCGAGGAGATCGACGATCGCGCGCGCATCGAGCGCGTCGAGCGCGCGCTGCGACGCCTCCGCGTCGAGGCCCGAGAGAAGCGGCTCGATGGCGCGGCGCATGCGCGTCATGCTGCGCGGCGTGTCGAAGACGGCGCGGACGAGCGAGCGCCGCACGGGCTGCTCGATCTGCACGCAGAGGTCCTTCGAGATCGGATCCTGCTGTGCGCGCGTGGGCTCGTAGGCGAGCCTCGCGCCGATCGTGGCGTGGCGGCCGCCCTGCCTGAACTCCTCCATCAGCGAGCGCTCGACGAGGACGCCCGAGAGGCCAGGGGGCGACTGGTTGAACACGAGCCGAAGCATGTCGGGCCTCAGCCTGTGGCGGCGCACCAGCGCATCGCAGCCCGATGGGCCGTCGACGAACACAAGCGGCCAGTCGGGGCCGACCACGACCGCGGCCGTGATCCCGAAGCGCTCCATCGCGGGCAACATCGACTCGGGCGACAGCACCTCGTCGTAGGCGGTGAGGCCCGCGATGCCGCCGCGCCAGCTTGCGTCGCTCCACAGGCGCCCAGCCGCGACGGCGGCGTGCGCCGCGCGGAGCGGGCTTCCCTGCGTGCGGTGGATCTCGATCGGCAGCCCGATGCGGCGGCGGTCGATGAGCCGCTCGACATCGAAGCCCTCGGGCACGAGCAGGACGATGGACGACGCCTCGCGCGAGCGGCCGAGCCGTTCGAGCGCCCACTGGATGACGGGGCGTCCCGCCAGCGGCTCCGCGAGGCTCCTCGGCGTGCCGAGCCCGCCGCGCGACGGATCGACGGGCACGAGGAACGCGGCGCGCACCTCGACCGCGGCCTCCGCCTCGCCGAGCGCGCGACCGAGCGCGCCGTCCGAATGCGCGGCCACCGTCGCCTCGTCCTCGATCGCGTCGCCATCGGCGGAGAGCCCGCGCTGCTCGAGGTCCGCCGGGAGCCCGAGCCGATGGCTGAGATCCTCGAGCAGACTGAGATACTCCTCCGCCGCCTCGCCGATCCAGCGGACATTCACGATATCGCGCTCGAACTGCAGCTTCTGGCGGCCGACCTCGTCGATGTCGCGGGCGTTCTCGATGCGGCGGTCCGCCTTCGCGCGCTTGAATGCGCCGAGCGTGCTGAAGCCGTCGAGAAGCGCGA
>JBIKTI010000206.1:0-5253 GCA_044348205.1 Phycisphaerales bacterium
TCGCGCGCGGCATCTACCGCGTGACCGACAACCGCGCGGTGGCGCTCGCCGTCGCGCTCGTCTTCACGGGCGTGTCGATCGCGGGAACGGTCTTCCTGCTGCCGCCGCGCGACTACCTGCCGCGCGGAAACCGCAACCTCGTGTTCGGCCTGATCCTGCCGCCGCCAGGCACGAGCCTCGAGCAGCAGACCGAGATGGCCGAGCGCGTCGAGGCGACGGTGCGGCCGTACTGGGAGGCGGGCAAGCTGCCCACGGGCTCGCCCGAGCGTACCGCCGCCGAGGAAGCGCTTCCGAGCGTGCCCGTCGCGCCGTGGATGGCGTGGAAGGTCGGCGACACGATCAAGCCGTCGGCGGTCGAGAACTACTTCGTGGTGAGCTTTCCTGGCGCGATGTTCCACGGCGGCGTCGCCGCGGAGAGCGCCCGCGCGACGGCGAACGAGCATCTGATGAACCACGCGACGCGCCCCGAGGTCCTGCCCGGGACGCTCGCGTTCGCGTTTCAGGTGCCGCTCTTTAGCACGAGCGGTTCGTCGGGAAGCGCCGTGCGCGTCGACTTCATCGGCGACGACCTCGACGCCGTGACGGGGGCTGCGAACGCCACATTCCTGCGCCTGATGGACGCGTTCGGCCCTGGTTCGGTGCAGCCTGATCCGCCGAGCTTCAACCTGCCCGGCCCCGAGGTGCGCCTCGTGCCGAACCAGCGCGCGATCGCGGAGGCGGGGCTCTCGCCCGCGCAGCTCGGCACTGCGGTGCTCGCGGCGGGCGATGGCGCGATCGTCGGCGAGTATCGCCTCGGCGGCGAGTCGATCGACCTCAAGGTGGTCGATGTGAACGCGGCCGTCGCAGCCGCCGAAGTCGCCTCGCGCGATCTCGGCACGCTGCCCGACACGCCGATCGCGACGCCGATCGGGCGAGCCGTTCAGCTCGGCGCGCTCGCGACGGTGGAGCGCGGCACGGCGCCCACGCAGATCAACCATGTCGACCGCCAGCGCGCGGTGAGCCTTCAGGTGACGCCGCCGACGATGGCGCTCGACGAGGCGATCGTCGTGATCGAGAAGACGCTCGCCGATGCACGCGCGAGCGGCGCGATTCCAGAGTCCGTCCGCACGGATGTCGCGGGCAGCGCGAGCAAGCTCGCGAGCATCCAGGAGACGCTCCTCGGCGACGGCAGCGTGGGCGGCCTCGTCACGAGCTCGATGTTCCTCGCGCTCCTCGTCTGCTACCTCGTGATGGTGGTGCTCTTCCAGAGCTTCAAGCTGCCGCTCGTGATCCTGCTCAGCGTGCCGCTTGCGTGCGTCGGCGGCGTTGCGGCGCTCTTCGCGGTGTTCCTCTGGAGCATGAGCATGCCGCTCATGCCCATGCAGACGCTCGATGTGCTCACCATGCTCGGGTTCGTGATCCTGATCGGCGTCGTCGTGAACAACGCGATCCTCATCGTCCACCAGGCGCGCAACTTCATGCGCGGCGAGGGCGACGAGACGCCGTCCGACCTTGCGTTCCGCGGGCTGCGCGGCGCGCCTGCGCCAGCGCGCGGCGTGGCGCTGCCGGCGCGCGCGGCGATCGCAGAGAGCGTGCGCACGCGCGTGCGGCCGATCCTGATGTCGAGCTTCACGAGCGTGATGGGCCTTCTGCCGCTCGTCCTCGCCCCTGGCGCGGGAAGCGAGCTCTACCGCGGGCTTGGCGCCGTCGTCGCGGGCGGGCTCCTCGTGTCGACGATCTTCACGATCCTCGTGGTGCCGCTCGTGATGGCGGTGGTGGTGCGCGACGGGCCGGCCACAGGCGCGGGCGGCGCGTGACGCGTCAGTCGCGGTAGCCGACGAACATCGAGTAGGGCGGCAGCGTCACGCGTCCGCGTGCGGTGCCGAGCGGCGTGGTGCCCGCGCGCGTCGCGTCGACGACGACCGTCCACTCGCCGTCAGGCAGCGTGATCTCGAGCGAAGTCGGCTCGTCGTTGTAGGCGACATGGATGAAGGACCAGCTGTCCCCCACGACGCGGCCGTGAATCGTGAACGCGACGTCGCGGCCCGCCGGCGCGAAGTGGATCGCCCTGCGCACCTCGGCGTCGTCGTCCATGCGGAACGCGGGGTGCGCGCGGCGAAGCTCGACCAGCCCGCGGGTGAACTCGTAGATGTCTGCGTAGTCATCCTTGCGCGCCCAGCCGAAGTCGTTGATCTCGTCGCCCGCGTTGTAGCTGTTGTGGTTTCCCTGCTTGGTGCGCGCGAACTCGCAGCCGCCGTGGAGGAAGGGGATGCCCTGGCTCGTCAGCACCACGCCGATCGCGAGCTTCTGCATCATGCGCCGCGTGGCGTCGTCGAGCGAGGGCTGGGTCTTCGCGATCTTGTCCCAGAGCACGAGGTTGTCGTGCGCACTGGTGTAGTTGATCGTCTCGGTGGGCTCCTGCGTGAAGTCGTCGATGGCGCCCGCGATTCCGCGGCGGATCGCGTCGACATCGCCGCCCGCACCCGTCGCGAAGCCGATCGCGGTGCCGTCGAGGTCGCCTCGGATCGCGTTGCGGAGGTGGTCGTTGAAGACAGCCATCGGAAGGCCCTTCTGCGCGCCCTTTCCGAAGTGGATCGGGCCGCCACCCGTCCACGGTTCGCCGTAGAGCGTGGCGTCGGGTCGGATCGCCTTCACGCGCTCGCAGACTGCGCGCACGGTCTCGGGCTTGTGGCAGCCGAGGAGGTCGAAGCGGAAGCCATCGACGCGGTACGCCTCGAGCCAATGCGCGACGCTGTCGACGATGTACTTGCGCGCCATCGGGCGCTCGTCGGCGAAGCCGTTGCCCGTGCCCGAGTCGTTCGTCAGGCGGCCCGTGGGCGTGGTGCGGAAGAAGTAGTAGGGCGCGGGCGCGCCGAAGGGCGAGAACAGCGAGCCGTCTGAGGTGTGGTTGTAGACGACATCGAGGATGACGCGGATGTCGTTCTGGTGCAGCGTTGCGATGGCCGAACGCAGGTCGCGGATCGCGCTGAAGGGGTCTGCTGGATTCGTCGCGTAGTTCGACTCTGGCACATTGAAGAGCGTGGTCCAGTAGCCCCAGTTGTACTCGCCGACCTTCGCGGTGAAGTCGTGGATCGGAAGGAGGTGGACGGCGGTGACGCCGAGGTCCTTGAGATGCGCGAGGCCCGTGACGGGGCCATCGCCCGACGGCGTGCCTGCGTGCACGAGGCCGAGGTAGGTGCCGCGCACGCCGTCCGCGGCATTCGGGCAGCGCTGCGTGAAGTCGCGCACATGGATCTCGTAGATGATCTCGTCTGTCGGCTGCGCGAGCTTCGGCTGCGGCGAGGTCGCGAAGCCCTCGGGCTCGAGGCGCGCGAGGTCCGCGACGACGGTGCGCGTGCTGTCGGCGTTCGCGGCATAGCCCCACATGTCGGGCACCTCGCGCGCGACGCCGTAGTTCTTGAAGCGGTAGCGGTACTCGACGCCGTGGAGGTCGCCCGCGACGGTGGTTCGCCAAACGCCCTTTTCACCGCGGCTGAGCGCGACGGTGCGGGTCGGCGCAGGTGCGCCGCGTGGCTCGAAAATCAGCAGTTCGACGGAGTCGGAGACGGGCGACCAGGTGACGAACTCTGTCTTCGCGGGCGAGCAGAACGCGCCGAAGCGGGCGTCGAGCGGGCTGAACTCAGGCGATTCCAGCACGCCGCGTGCGTAGACCGCGACGGGAGCGATTCCCTCGAGCGCGCTGTCCGAGGCGGCCTTCGGGTCGAAGCGCAGCATCAGCTGCGCGACATCGGCGGGCTCGACCGCGCGGGCGAGCTCGATCGCGACGACGCGATCGCCTTCGGCCGACTTTGTGCGCAGCGTGCGCGACGGATCGCGGCGGTCGAAGATCTCGATCGCGCGGCGCTCCGTGCGCTCAAGCGGCCGCGAGAGCGCGAGCGTGATCCTGCGGTCGCCATCGAGGAAGGCGCCCTCGACCCGCAGGCTGAGATCGACCTTCGTTGGGTCGGTCGTGAACCCGCCCTCGCCCGAGGTCACCCAGATCTCCGTGACCGCGCCCTTCTTCAGCTCGACGAAGCGGTCCTGGTCGAAGTCCTTCTCCTCCCAGTTGCCGCGACGGATGAGAAAGCCCGCGCGCGCGGGCGTCTTCGCGAACGGCACGATGGCGTAGCGGCCGAAGGCGTCCTCGCCGCCGAAGTTCGACTGGGCGCCTTCGCCGCCTTCGGGCCAGACCCAGAGGTTCCAGCCCGCGTAGTCCTTGGCGGTGCGGTGGTAGTGGACGACGAGGAGCGACTCCGCCGGCTGGCCGCCCACCGAGTACTCGCGAACCTTCAGTTTCCCAGCGAGCGCGGGAAAGTCGTTCGGCTGGGGCGCCGCGTGCGCCCTCGGGCCGGTATGCGCCACAAGGGCCGTGAGCAGAATGAAAGCGAGCGTGACGAGGCGTTGACCGATGCGCATGGTGGCGAGTGTAACGCCCGACTTTTCCCCGGCTGCGCTACGCTCTCGGCATGAGCGATGCATCAAGCCCGTTCGGCAAGCGACCTGCTGCGGTGCCGTCCGCGCTCCTCTCCGAGGTCGCGGCGAGGATTGACGCACTCGCAGTGGCCGACGCTGCGGCCGCAGGACCGCAGTGGGGAGCGCTGCACAAGCTGCTCCTCAAGGCGAAGGTCGACCCGCACGCGATCATGCGGCTCGTCACAGCGCGCGACGCGGCGCAGGCAGCGCTCCTGTTGCGTTGGCTTCGCGGCGAGGAGGTCGAGGTCGCCGCGCCCGTGGCGGCGGAGGCCCCCAAGGTCGACCCCGAGGTGATGAAGGCCGCGATGAAGGCCTTCCGCAAGCGCCTCAAGCTCGCTCGGCTTGACGCAGAGAGCCGCCTCGGCGTCCGCCCGACGACGACGGGCAAGAAGGCCGAGATCGACGCGATGATCGCCCCAAGCGACTATCCGCGCTCGGTGTGGGAGGCGCTGGTCGCGGCAGGGCGCCTGCGTCGCGAGGGCGGGGGGTTCTACGCGCTGGTCGATGAAATCGCGGAGGATTGATTCAGCGGCGGGGTGGGCGCCTGGGTGGGTCTCACGGAGGCACGGAGGCACGGAGGACACGGAGCGCAGGGGAGATCGTTGGGCCTTCGGTGAGGGGAGGCTCTTTGCCTGCTTCTCTTTGTCTTTTTCTCTCTCTCTCTCTCTCTCTCTTTCTTTCTTTCTTTCTTTCTATGCGCGCCGAGCGATCAGATTGGAAGACAGGGCCTCCGTGCCCCCGTGCCTCCGTGAGAAAATCAAAAATCACATCCCGCACACCACCGCGAGATCAATCGTCGCC
>JBIKTI010000208.1:0-5250 GCA_044348205.1 Phycisphaerales bacterium
ATGTCGACGCCCGTGTCGTCGTCGTCGACCCGCAGCGACATCTCGATCATGCGGTGCGGGGCGCCCGCGGTGATGACGGCGTCGTTGATCGCCGTGCCCGACTCGCGGCCGCCATCGCCGCGCTCGACCTCGACCGCAAGAAGCATGCGCTCGCGGAGCGGCGGCTTCGCGCTGAAGACGAGCGATGCGTGCTGCTCAAGGTCCGCCGCGTCGAACTCGGCGAGGAACCCGAGGCGTCCCGCGTTCACGCCGACGATGGGCTTCCCGTGCTCGAGCAGCCGCCTTGCCTGCGCGATCAGCGTGCCGTCTCCACCGACGACCACCGCGAGATCGAACTCGGCGGGCTGCGGCAGCGGCCCCTCGTCCGCGCCGACGAGCTCGACTGCGGCATGCTTCGCGACGATCGGACGAATCGCCTCCGCCGCGCGGGCGGCTTCGGGCTTGTCGTGGTTGACGATGAGCAGTGCGCGTGGCATGCGGTTCCTCGACCCGCGGGTCGTCAGCTCACAAGCCCCTTCGTGAGCCGCATGAACGCGGTCTCGAGGCTGATCTCCTCGGGCTGGAGCCGCGAAAGTCTGAATCCCTGCGCGAGGAGGCGTGCCGCCAGTTCGCTCGCCGCGATCTCCGCGTTCGGCTCGAGCTGCACATCCATCCGCTGTCCGCCGTCCTCGAGCATCAGCTCGACCTTGGCGACGCCGCGCACGCCCCGAAGGAGCTTCGCCGCATCCTCGTGCCGCGACTCGACCGAGATCTGCACGACCTTGCCCACCTTCGCCTTCTGCATCAGCTCGCTCACGGCTCCCGCGAACACGAGCTTTCCTTGCTCGACCACGCCGACGGCGTTGCACAGGTCGGCGAGCTCGTACAGGATGTGCGAGGAGATGAGGATGGTCTTCCCGATGCGCCGCAGCTCCTTGAGGAGCTCACGCATCTCGATGCGCGCGCGTGGGTCGAGGCCCGAGCTCGGCTCGTCCATGAGGAGCACCTTCGGATCGTGGATCAGGACGCGCGCCACCGCGAGCCGCTGCTGCATGCCGCGCGAGAGCCCGTTCACCTCGCTGTCGGTCTTGTGCGTGAGGTCGGTCAGCGCCAGCACCTCCGCGATGGTCCGCTCGCGCCGCGCGGCGGGCACCGCATAGCAGGCCGCGAAGAACTCGAGGTACTCGCTCACCGTCATGTCCTGGTATGCGCCCATGAAGTCGGGCACATAGCCGATCAGCGGGCGGATCAGGTGGTTCTGGTAGCCGACGACCTTGCCATCGATGCGCGCCTCGCCCCAGGTCGGCTTCAGGAGCGTCGCGAGGATCTTGATCGTCGTCGTCTTGCCTGCGCCGTTCGGGCCGATGAAGCCGAAGCAAGTGCCTTCCTCGATGGTGAGGTTGAGGTTGTCAAGCGCGACGAACTCGCCGTACTTCTTCGTGAGATTGACCGTCTCGATCATCGGCATGGCGGAAACCTCGTCCAGTCAGTCGTTCGCGCCTCGTGCGCGGTTCGTTCGTCTTCGCCCGATCACTCCTCGCCGCCCGTGGTCGGCACAGGCGCCGTCTCCTCGCGCTCGCTCCCGCTTCCATCGTCGATGGCGTCCTCTCGCGACGACGCTGCGACGATTCGCTCGGGCGTCACCGACGCGAGGTCGACGGGCAGCGGTATGACCCACCGCACCACGACCTTGCCCGACGACTCGACCGCATCGCCATCGACCGTGATCGGATACGGCAGCGGCGCGTCCACGAGCGTTCCAATCACGATCAGGCAGGGCTCGGCAAACCAGCGGCCGAGGTCGAGTTCCCGCTCGGACTGGCGCACGATGCGCAGGAGCTTGGGATCCTCGGGAGGATTCTGCAGGTACGGCGGCGGCTCCAGCATTGAGTAGATCGACAGCATCTCGAACGCGCGCGCGAATGAGAGCGAGTCGTTGCCGATGCCGAATCCAGGCGCGAGGTTGCGCGCGGCCGCGTGGAGATCGTCGTAGTAGCGCGCCGCGATCGCGCGCTGGAGCAGGACGCCATCGCCGAGCGGCCGTGCTCCGATCGCCCGAGCGAGGTCGAGCGACTGCCCCGCACTCCACTTCGGGAGCGACACCACCACTCCGCGGTTCGGTGGCAGCCCCTTCAGCCTTCGTGCCTCGATCTTGCCCTCCTGCGCGAGCGTCGGCAGCGGGTTTCGCAGCGGCCAGATGTGGAAGACCTGCACATCGACGAGGTCTCCAGGCAGCCCGTGCCGCAGTTCGCCCGAGATCTGGACCCGCGGAGGGGAAGCCGATCGGTCGATCGAGACCTCGATGGGCGCCGCCACGGAGGGCAGCGTGCCCCACGCGGAGTCGACTGCACCGAGCCAGCGGGTCGTGAAGTCGACAGCGGTTGCGCGCGACGGGGCCGTCGCGACGCCCGCGCGCTCGAGCGGGACCTGGTAGCGCTCGCGGCTCGGGAACGCCTGCGCGTCGACCCCGATGGGACGCCATGATTCGATCGTGTTGCGGAGGCCGCTTTCCCCATCCGGATCGAGCGCGACCTCGACGCTCCCGTAGGAGGGCGAGAAGAGCGAGAGCCAGCCGACCGCGCGCCGGCGTTCGCGTTCGGTGCCATCGGAGGGGCCCGGCGGCGGCGACACGATGTCGAGCACAGTCAGATGGCGCACTCGCGCGTCGCGCCCGGCGAACGAACCTCCGACGAGCAGGATCCCCGTCGCGAAGACGGCCGCCACCGCGAGGTACACGACCCACGACCAGCGCTCGCGCTTCCATGCCTTCAGCACGGCGAAGCCGAGCGGCCCCGCGACGAGCCAGTACAGCGCGAAGATCGTGGTCGCCGCAAGGATGCCGACCGCGGCCTGCCCGGCGAGGCCGATCTCCCGCGCGATCAGCGGCCCCGCCTCGATCGCGCGCGTGTATCCGCTGCCGCGTGCGAGGCGGTCCTCCTTCTGCATGCGGTCGAACTCGACGCCGCTCGGCGTGTCGGCGCGACGCCCGAGGACTCGGTTCCAGAAGACATCGACCTGCGGAAGCTGCGGTGACTGAAGCCCGCGGGAGGAGAGTTCCTCGACATCGATCCCGAGCAGCGTGATGTGCCCGAACCCGAATGTGCGACGGACACCGACAAGCCTCCCGTCGACCGAGTCGTCTGACATGATCGGGGCGCCGGCTGGGCCGCGCCGCGCAGGCACAGCGAGGAACGGGCGCCAAGGTCGGTTCAGCGTCGCGTCGTCGAAGACACTGAGCCTCATGCGCGCGTTCGGGTCGCGCAGATTCGCGTCGAGCGACAGCATGGGGAGCAGGTCCGCCACGCGCACATCCTCGAGCCGCGTCGGCGTCGCGGTGGGAAGGAGGTCGCTCAGCGGGTGGCGATCGAGCGCGCCGACGGCCCAGGCATCGCCTGCGGACGGAAGCGCGATCACGAGGTTGCCGCCGCGCTCGACCCACTCGCGGAGCGCCCGCGCGGGCTCGTCCGCGAGGCGGGCGGGGGAGACATTCGCGCTGGCCCAGATCACGCTCTCGAACGGCGCGTAGCCCTCCCAGCGGTCGGGCAGGGAGTCGATCGAAGTCGCATTCGCGATCTCGGCGGTCGAGTGCATCGACGGGCTCGAGGAGCCGTCCCGCGCGGGCCCGATCGTCTCAAGCCCGAGCGAACGACCTCCGATCACGAGGATCGCATCGCGCTCCGCGGGCAGCACGACGGGCGGGTTCTCCGCCACCTGCGGCGCCACCTTGACGGTGCCGAGATCGCGCACGCGGCGGCCGTCGACGCGTTCGTAGATCCGCAGGTCGAAGATGCTCGACTGAAGCGTGCCCTCGCCGAGCGGCGGAAGCACGCCGTAGATCCAGCGCCGCTGCGCCTGCCCGGGGTTCAGCACGAAGGAGCGCGAGTACTCTGCGATGTCGAGGTCGGCGTTCGGAAGCTCAAGCGCCGCTTCGACCTC
The DNA here is from genome assembly GCA_044348205.1 of Phycisphaerales bacterium. Taxonomy (GTDB): domain Bacteria; phylum Planctomycetota; class Phycisphaerae; order Phycisphaerales; family SM1A02; genus QWPT01. Next base: position 3,916 of record JBIKTI010000208.1, read on the forward strand.
GACGGGCGCGTCGAGGGCCGCGCGGAACTCGACGAGCATCGCGACGGGCCCCGCCGCACGGACGACATCGCCCGTACCGAAGTGCACGACCTTGACCTCGACCGACTGCGCTGTCGCGAGGCCGGCTGCAGACAGCGCCGCCCACAGGGCCACGAGAAGCGGCAGGGCGGAGAGGCTGTTCGGCGCACGACGCATTCGGGCGGGAGTGTACACGGGAAGTGGCGTCCTTCGACGAATCCAAGGGGGTCCGCTCAACCGACCGATCCATCGGGCCGATCCCTTCGACATGGATGCATACGCAGTCCTCTGCACGCTCGTCGGCACCTACCTTGGTTGCGTGCTCGTGCTCGGCGTCATGGCCGTGCGCATCGACGACGCGCACCGATTCAACAAGCTGATCCGCGAAACCCGCAGGCTTCGTCACAACTTCGCGACGCCGCACGACGCGCGCAAGAGGAAGGAAGACAACACACCTGTCATGGAGGTGTGAGCGCGAGGGCCGCGTCAGGCGCGGGCCATCGTCGCGAACTCCGCCAGCATGGCCGCATGGCTGCGGATCGCGTGGCGGTAGCACGACAGCTCGAACTTCTCGTTCGGCGAGTGCACGCAGTCGTCGTCGAGGCCGAAGCCCACGAGAAGCGAGTCGACCCCGATGATGCGCGCGATCGAACCGACCGCGGGGATGCTGCCGCCCGTGCCGATCAGCAGCGGATCGCGTCCGAAAACGGCTCTGAGCCCGCGTTCCGCCGCGTTGAGATAGCTCGAGCTCTCGCGGACCTCGATCGCCGCGTTGGCCCCGTGCCGTTCGAACTCCGCGCGGCAGCCCGCCGGAAGGCGATCGCGCACGAAGGACTCGAACGCAGCCGCGATCCGCTCGGGATCCTGCCGCGACACGAGGCGGAAACTCACCTTCGCGGTCGCGTGCGCGGCGATCACGGTCTTGGCACCCTTGCCCGTGTACCCGCCGAAGATCCCGTTCACATCGCAGGTCGGCCGCGACCAGGTCCGCTCGAGCGTCGACCGCTCGCGCTCGCCGAAGCCCTGCGAAAGGCCGATGTCGCCGAGGAATTCGCCCTCGTCGAAGCCGAGCGACTCCCACTGGGCCTTCGTCGCGGGCGGAAGCTCCGCCACCCCGTCGTAGAAGCCGGGGATCGTCACGCGCCGATCCGCGTCGTGGAGTTCCGCGAGGATCTTCCCGAGCACATTGATCGGGTTCGGCACGGCTCCGCCGTACATCCCGCTGTGAAGGTCGCGGCTTGGGCCGTGCACCGTCACCTCCATGTACACGAGGCCGCGGAGCCGCGTGGTGATCGCGGGCGTCGAGATGTCCCACAT
>JBIKTI010000207.1:0-5250 GCA_044348205.1 Phycisphaerales bacterium
CGCGCATCGTCGTGCCCGCCGTCATCCTGTCCGTCGCGGCGGCCATCCTCGCCGTTGCCGCGATCGACGCGTTCCGCGAGGCGCCGAAGGCCCGCGTGACGCCCGTCGCAGTGGTCCGATCGCTGTCGGCCGCCCCCGCCCTCGAAGGCGGAATCCAGGCCGCGGGCTGGATCGAGCCAGCGCCGTTCGCGCTCGAGGTCCGGGCGCTGCGCGAAGGCGTGGTCGGCGAGGTGCTCGCGCTCGAGGGCGCGCGCGTCGAGAAGGACGAGCTTCTCGCCACGCTCGTCGCGGCGGATGCGGAGATCGGGCTCAGGGAGGCGCGCGCGGAACTGCGAGTCGCGGAGGCCGATGTGTCGGCACGCGAGGCCGTCGCGCGTGCGGCGGAGGAGCTGTTGGCGCGCGCGATCGAGCCCGAGCGCAGGCTGTGCATCGCGGAGAACGCGCTGTCGGAATCGACCGCCCTTGCCGCCGTGCTCGATGCGGAGATCGCACAGGCGACGCTCCTCGCGCGGGAGGCGCGCGACCTCTTCGAGCGGAGGTCTGAGCTCGCGGCCGTGGGCGCGGCGGCCGAGGGAGACGCTCGTCGGCTCGGCCTGCAGGCGGACGCGCTTGACGCAAGGGTGCGCGCGCTCGAAGCCGAGCGGCCCGCGCGCGCGGCGCGACGCAGGACGGCGGAGGCGGAGCTCGCCGCGGCCCGCGAGGCCCGCGAGGCGCTTGTGTCAGAACGGGGCGCGCGCGACGAGGCCGTCGCGGAGCTGGCCCATGCGCGCGCGCAGCGCGATCTGAAGGAGGCGGCGCTCGCGGCCGCCGAGCTCGCGCTTCTCCGGAGCGAGATCCGCGCGCCGCGCGCCGCCACCGTGCTCACGCGCTCGGCGGTGCCTGGCGCACGCGCAGGCGGCGACGGGCCGCCGCTCTTCACGCTCTACGACCCCTCGCAGCTCCAGGTCCGCTGCGACATCCCGCTGAAGGAGGCAGCGAGGCTCGCCGTCGGCATGCGCGCCGAGGTGCGCAGCGAGGCGCTGCCCGACGCAAGGTTCGCGGGCGCCGTCGTGCGCATCGTCCCGCAGGGCGACCTCGAGAAGAACACCGTGCAGTGCAAGGTCCTCGTCGAGGCGCCCGACGCAGCGCTGCGGCCCGACATGCTCGTGCGCGTGCGGATCACGACCAGCGACTCGGGAACACGCGGGGGTTCGGAGGCCGTCGCAGTGCCGCGCGAGGCGCTGCGCGCGGTCGACGACGCTGCGCGGGAAGCGGATGTCCTCGTCGCGATCCCGACGGGCGCGCTCGCCCGCGTCGAGCGGCGCCGCATCGCGCTCGGCGCGGCGCGCGAGGGCGGATGGATCGAGGTGACGGGCGGGCTCGCCGCGGGCGACCGCGTCGTCCTCGATGCGTCCATCGAGGCGGGTTCGCGCATCGATCCAGTCGAGAGTCTGAAGGGAGACGCCCCATGACCACGACGACGGACGGCGTGGATGCAGCGTTCATCCGCTGCACGCGCCTCACCAAGGTCTTCCGCCGCGGCGACACGGAGATCGTCCCGCTGCGCGAGCTCGACCTCGAGATTCCGCGCGGAGCATTCGTCTCGCTGATGGGGCCATCGGGCTCGGGCAAGACCACGCTACTCAACCTCCTCGCGGGCATCGACGGCGCCACCCGCGGCGAACTCTGGATCGACGGGCAGGAGCTCTCGCGGCTCTCGCGCGACCGACTCGCCCAGTGGCGCGCGAAGTCGGTCGGCATCATCTTCCAGTCGTACAACCTCGTGCCCGTGCTCACGGCCTACGAGAACGTGGAGCTTCCGCTTCTCCTGCACAGGCTCACGAGGCGCGAGCGCCACGAGCGCACGATGGCCGCGCTCGAGACCGTGTCGCTCGTCGACCGCGCGTCGCACTTCCCGAGGCAGCTCTCGGGCGGGCAGGAGCAGCGCGTGGCCATCGCGCGCGCGATCGTCGCGGATCCTCCGCTCCTTCTCGCGGATGAACCGACGGGCGACCTCGACCGCGCCAGCGCCGACCTCGTGCTCGACCTCCTCGAGCGGCTGCACCGCGAGCGCGGGCGCACGATCGTGATGGTGACGCACGATCCGCTCGCCGCTGCGCGCGCGCCGCTCAAGCTCCATCTCGACAAGGGCGCGCTCGCGTCGACGCGCGCGGAACTCGCGCCCATGGAAGGCAGACGCGCGGCAGACGGAGAGGTCGCACGATGATCCTGCTGCGGACTGCGGCGCTCTCGCTGCGCATGCTCGCGCGAAGCCGCGTGCGCGCGGCGCTCGCCATCGCAGGCATCGCGGTCGCGGTGTTCATCCTGTGCGCCGAGCGGGCGGTGCACAGCGGGATCGTCGAGGCGACCGCTGCGAACGAGCGCGACACGCGCCTCATCGTCTACAGGGCGAACCGCTTCTGCCCCTTCACGAGCAGGCTTCCCGAGCGCTACGCGGACGAGGTCGCGTCGATCCCGGGTGTGAAGAGCGCCGTGCCGATGCAGATCGTCGTGTCGAACTGCCGCGCGAGCCTCGATGTCGTGGTGTTCCGCGGCGTGCGCGCCGACGACGCCGCGCGCGGGATCGGCGCGCGGCTCAAGTTCGTCGAGGGATCGCTCGAGTCGTTCCTCGCGCGCGGAGACGGCGCCCTCGTCGGCAGCGCGCTCGCCGCGCGCCGCGGGCTCGAGCCCGGAGACCGCCTCTCCGCTGCAGGCATCACCGTCACCGTCGCGGGCATCGTCGATGCGGACGGGCCGCAGGACCGCAACGCCTGCTTCGTGCAGCTGCCGTTTCTCCAGGCGGCCGCGGGAGGCGTGCAGGGCGGAGAAGTCACGCAGCTCGAGGTCGAGGTCGCGGACCCCGAGAAGCTGCGCGAGGTCGCCGCCGCGATCGACGCGCGCTTCGCAACGGACCTCGCGCCGACGACCACGCGACCCGAGAAGGCCTTCGTGGCGCGGGCCGCGGCGGACCTCGTCGCCATCGCGGAATTCGCGGGTTTTCTCGGTGTCGGCGCGCTCCTCGCCATCTTCGCGCTCGTCGCGAACGCCATCGTGCTGTCGCTCGAGCACCGCACGCGCGAGCTTGCGGTGCTCCAGTCGGTCGGCTTCTCGAGCAAGGCGCTCGCGTTCGGAATCGTGGTCGAGAGCTCTGCGCTCGCGCTCGTCGGTTCCCTCGTCGGTGCGGGCGCGTCCTCGCTGGTCCTCGGGCTTGGCCGCTTCAGCCTCGGCGCGGAGGGCGTCCTCGTCGAGTTCCGCCCGTCTGGCGTGACGGCGGCAGCATCGGTCGTGCTTGCGCTCGCCGTCGGCATCGCGGCAGGGCTGATCCCCGCGATCGCGGCGTCTCGCAAGGCAATCGTCGAAGGGCTCAGGGCCGCATGAAGCTCCTCCCCTTCGACCACGCCATCCGCAACCTCGCCCGCTCGCCGAAGCGGCTTGCGCTCGTCGTCGCGGGCAGCGCGCTGGTGTCGTTCCTCCTCCTCGGCGCGGTTGCCTTCGCGCGCGGCATGGAGTCCGCGCTCGCGGCGACGGGCCTCGCCACCAACGCCCTCGTCCTCGGCGCAGGCAGCGAGGAGAGCGTCGAGCGCAGCGAGATCTCGCCGACCACGGCCGAGGCGCTCGCCTCGGACATCGACGGCCTTGCGCGGGTCGCGGGCGAGCCCGCGGTCTCGCCCGAGATCCACCTCGCGCTCCCCGTGTCTCACCTCGATCGGGGAGCGGAGATCGACGCGCCGCCCGTCCTCGTGCGCGGCTTCGAGTCGATGGCGTTCGCAGTGCACCCGCAGGTGCGGCTTGCGGAAGGCAGATGGCCCGCGCGCGGGGCCGACGAGATCGCGGCGGGGCCAGAGGCGCTCGCCAAGGTTCAGGGCGCCTCCCTCGGCTCGACCATCCTCGTGGCGGGCGAGCCGTTTGAGATCGTGGGAGTCCTGGCCGCGCCAGGCACGGCCATGCACGGCGAGTTCTGGATGCGGCTCGACAGGCTCGCGCTCCTCACGCAGCGCACGACGCATTCCTGCGTGGTGGCCGCGCTCGGCGACGCGGACTTCGACGATGTCGACGCCTTCACAGCGATGAGGCTCGATCTCGAGACGGTCGCGATGCGAGAGAGCGACTACTACGCGCGGCTCACGGAGTTCTTCGCGCCGATCAGGATGCTGGTGCTCGCGACCGCGATCCTGGTCTCGACGGGCGGCGTCCTCGGCGGCGTCCACGCGATGTACGCGGCCTTCGCATCGCGCGTGCGCGAGGCGGGCACGCTGCAGGCGATCGGATTCTCGCGCGCCGCGATCGCGATCTCGCTCATGATCGAGTCGACCGTCGCCTGTGTCGCGGGCGCGCTCCTCGCCGCGGCCGCGGGGCTCCTTCTCCTCGACGGGCTCGCGATCCGCTTCTCGATGGGTTCGTTCGGCCTCTCGGTCGACGGACCCGCCGTCCTCGCGGGGCTGTCGGCGGGCGTCCTGCTCGGGCTGCTCGGCGCCGTTCCCGCCATTCTCCGCTGTCTCACGCTTCCCATTCCGTCCGCACTCCGTTCATAGGATCAGGTCATGCTCACGCTCATCCTCTCCACCATCCTCCTCGCGACGCCGATCTCCCCTCTTTCAGGCAGCGCCATCGAGCCGCCGAAGCCGACCGCGCCCCCCGCTGCGCCGAAGTCGCCTGCGATTCCGAAGGACCTCTTCGTCACCGAGAGGCCGTTGGACGCGAAGCCCGTCGGCGACGCGAAGAAGAGCGCGAAGAAGGGCGACACCATCGTCATCGAGGCGAAGATCGGCGGCCGCGGCGAGCCGTTCGTCAAGAATCGCGCGATCTTCATGGTCGCCGACCGCAAGCTGAAGAGCTGCGACGAGATTCCCGGCGACAACTGCCCGAAGCCCTGGGACTACTGCTGCGAGCCCGCGGAATCGAAGAAGGCCAACATGATGACCGTGCAGTTCGTCGACAAGGACGGCAAGCCGCTGAAGGTCGCCGCGCAGGGCGAAGGCGGGCTCGAGCCGCTCGCGCTCATCGTGTTCGAGGGCACGGTCGCCGAGATCGACGACAAGGGCAACTTCGTCGTCAACGCGACGAAGGTCTTCGTGGAGAAGCCCGCGAAGAAGTAGTCGCGATACAGTGTCCGAATGAGCGCGTCGGACCCACTCTTCCTCGGCCTTGATGTGGGCACCACGGGCACGAAGTGCGTGGTGATCGACGCGCGCGGCGCGGTGGTCGCGGAGTCGACGGCGGAACATCCCGTGTCGTATCCGAAGCCAGGCTGGGCCGAGCAGGATCCCGAGG
>JBIKTI010000209.1:0-5243 GCA_044348205.1 Phycisphaerales bacterium
GATGCAGCCGATCCTTGTCCGACCGAAGGGCGACGGCTTCGAGCTGGTCGCAGGCGAGCGCAGATGGCGCGCGGCAAAGCTGGTTGGACTGGAGACGATTCCGGCGTTGGTTCGAATGCTGGACGACCAGAGCTCTGCTGAACTGGCGTTGATCGAGAATGTCCAGCGTGAGGATCTCAACCCGATCGAGCGCGCACGGGCGCTGCGGCGGTTGTCGGAGGACTTCGGTCTCACCCATCAGGTAATCGCTGATCGAGTCGGCCTTGATCGTGCCTCGGTAACGAATCTCGTGCGCCTTGCTGATCTTGATGATGCCTGCGCGATGCTGGTTCGCTCTGGCAGGCTCTCTCAGGGGCACGCCAAGGCGCTCCTCTCGATCTCGGATCACAAGGCGCGGCTCTCCCTCGCCGAGCGCGCGATCGCCCAGGAGTGGTCGGTTCGCGAGCTCGAGCGCCAGGTTCAGATCCGTCATCAGGCTGAGAATGGTGCGCGCCCTGCCTCAGCGACCGCGGCACAGGACCCTTCTGCCCGCGACGCAAATGTCGCGGATCTCGAGCAACGCCTGAGCGCCCATCTCGGAACACGCGTCCGAATCCAACTTGGGCGCAAGAAGGGGTCAGGAAGACTGATTCTAGATTTCTACAATCTAGAGCAGTTCGATGGAATTATGCAGCGAATTGGCTTCAATGGACGCTCGTAAACATAGTGCAGAAAGCAGTTTACAGAGCGGATCCTCTGGCGTGATCACGGCCAAGTCAGCAGGCACAGATGATCCGCCTTCAATGCTGGCCTGTCGCTTGAGTTGTCTGATCGACCGTCCGATTCCTCTGACCTCGGAGGACCGATCGGATGGCATCAATCGAAGCAGGCACCGTGAAGCACTGGGAGAGCAGGGTTGACGCAGCGCGCGAGTGCTTCGCGCGCACGCTCGTCGCATGGGCGGGGGACACGCTTGAACTCCGCCGACGCGGGCTCGACCAGCTTCGCTGGACTTCGGCGAATCCTGCCGATTGCGCGGTGAAGCCACACGCAGCCCAAGCGGATGGCTCGATTGTGCCGATGAATCGGGCGGCCTGAGCGCAGGTCTGGCCGTCGGGCGAGGCACGCGCCTTGCTCGGGTCCGAACTCGAGCGGAGGCGTTCCATGTCCGGAATCTCATCAGGCGTCGGTCTCGCAAGCGGCATCAATTCCCGCCAGATCATCGATCAGCTGCTGGCGCTCGACGCCCGCGGCAAGACGCCGCTCCAGACGCAGATCGCACGGACGCAGGGCCAGAAGACGGCGATGCTCGATGTGAACGCGCGCCTGCTTGGCCTGCGCAGCGCATCGACGAATTTCCGCATCGGACGCGTCTTCGACAGGATGCTCGCTGCGCCGAGCAACGCCGATGTCCTGGGCGCGACCGCAGCGTCCGGCACTCCTCCCGGTTCCTACGCCTTCAAGGTCAACAGGCTTGTCTCGACGAGCCAGATGCTGTCGCGTGGCTTCGCGACCCGCGATGCGACGCCGCTCGGTCTCACGGAAGTGAACCTCGAGTGGGGGCGCGCGAGCATCGGCTCTCCCGTCGCGCTGAGTGCGCTGCGCGGTGGCGAGGGCGTCGGTGGCGGCGGGGTCAAGATCACAGATGCCAACGGCGGGGTCGCGACGATCGATCTCTCGGGAAGCGTCACGCTTCAGGATGCCGTGACGGTGATCAACGCGAACGACGACATCGCGGTCACCGCCTCGATCGAGAACGAGCGTCTCGTCGTGCGCGACACAAGCGGCGGCAGCGGGTCGCTTGTCATCGCGAACGCGCTGGGCGGAACGATCGCGACGCGCTTCGGCATCGTCGGCACGCACACGGGTGGCACCGCGACGGGCTCCGCACTCAACCAGCTCGGCATGAACTCGTCGCTCTCGTCGCTGAACGATGGCGCGGGCGTCCTCATCCGCGATGGAGCGGTCGACTTCCGCGTCGAGGCGGACGGGACCGTCTTCGACATCGACCTCGGACGGAAGAACCTGCCCATCACGACGGACACGAAGCTCAGCGACTTGAACAACGGCGTGGGAGTCCGCATCAACACGACCGACGCGGACGACTTCACCGTCGTCACATCGACGGGCGTGAGCGTCGGAGTCAATCTCGGCGCCGTGGTCGTCGACGGCGAAGTCGAGTCGAACGCCGTCACCACCGTGGGAGAGCTTCTCTCGCGCGTGAACAGCGAGCTGTCGGACACGCTTGGTTCGGGACAGGTCGTGCTTTCACTGCGCGCCGATGGCCGCGGATTCAATCTCACGGACAACCTCGGTGGCGCGAGCCCGCTCAAGGTGCAGTCGGCGGGACCGAACACCGACAAGACCGCAAAGGATCTCGGGATCTTCACGGGCGCGATCACGACTGGGCCGTCGACGATCGTCGGAAGCGTCATCCAGAACAAGGTGTCGTCTCCGCGCGCGGCCACGATCCAGGATGTCGCGACCCGCGTCTTCGAGCAGACGGGTGGTGCGGTGCGCGTCGAGATCAACAGCGCAGGCACGGGCATCAGCCTCGTGAAGGCCTCTGGCGGCGGCACGGTCTCCGTGCTGCCAGGCATCGTCGACGGCTCGAGCTTCGGCACGATGGTCGGCGAGCGCACGGCGCGCGATCTCGGCATCTTCGGCCTCTCGGGCACCACCTCCGTCGAGGGCACGCGCGTCTCAGCCGGCATCGGCACCGTGCGCACGGGCGCGCTCGCGGGAGGGCAGGGGATCGCGCCCGCCGGCCCGCTCATCGTGACAGACCGCGCGGGCGTCTCGTTCAGCTTCAACGACTTCGCCGCCAACGACACGCTTGACGGACTCGTGCGCGCGATCAACGCGCAGGCGGAGACGAGTGGTGTCGGCGTTCGGTTCGAGCTCTCGACGAGCGGCCGCTCGCTCGTGGCGCGCGACTCGAGCGGCGGGACAGGCGATCTGCTCGTGAAGGGCGACGGCGGCCTTGCGCTCGGGTTCGACGCTGCGGTCGCCGCCAATTCCGCGCAGGGCGCCGATCTCGAGCGGCGCCATGTGTCGCTCGCCACGACGCTCTCGTCGCTCAACTTCGGCAAGGGCATCGGCACAGGCACCTTCAGGCTCACCGATTCATCGGGCGCGAGCGCGACGGTCGAGATCGCCTCGACCGCGACGACGCTCTACGACGTTGTCTCGAACATCAACTCGCGCGGCCTGCTGGTCGAGGCGCGGCTGAACTCGACGGGAGACGGCATCACGCTCGTCGACCTCAACACGGGTGCGCCCGCGAATCCGATGGAAGTGCAGGAGGTGAGCGGCTCGACGGCGCGCGGCCTCGGCATCCTCGGCAAGGCCGCGACCGCAGGCGCGAACATCGAGGGAAGCCTCGAGAAGAAGATCAGCTTCGCGGCGACCGACACGCTCAACGATGTCGTGACGAAGATCAACGCATCGGGGTTCCCCGTCAGCGCCGCCGTCATCAACACGGGCGGTGGTGGAACACCGTTCCGCATCAGCCTGACCTCGCAGGTCTCGGGTGCTGGAGGCGAGCTCCTCGTCGAGTCGATCGGCGCAGACCTCGGCCTCTTCCGCACGGTCGAGGGAAAGGACGCTGCGCTCGTCCTCGGCGGCGGCGGCGTCGACACCCCGTTCGTCTTCACAAGCGCGTCCAACACCTTCAAGGATGTGCTGTCGGGTCTCGAGATCAACGCGAAGAAGACAGGCGATGCGACCGTCGAGGTCACCCGTGATCTCGGGAACATGGTCGACACCGTGAAGAAGTGGACGACCTCGATCACCGAGGTCCTCGGGAGGATCGCCGAGTACGACAAGTACGACTCGACCACGCAGGTGCGCTCCGCGCTGTTCGGCGACTCGACCGTCGCAGCGGTGCGCCAGCAGCTCGTGTCGCAGCTGCAGCGGCCTGCGAAGGGCATCGAGGGGCAGTTCCGCTTCCTCTCGCAGGTCGGAATCACGCTCGGCACGAAGAACCAGGTCAGCTTCAACGAGGCGAAGTTCCGCGAGGCGTATGAGCGGGATCCGAACGCCGTGAAGGAGCTCTTCGCGGGCTTCGAGATCCAGGCATCGACGAACTCCTCGCCCGTCGACGGCGTGACGATCATCGAGCAGTCGAAGACGATCTACAAGAAGCTCGGCTTCGGCGACACCTTCGACCAGCTCCTCAACCGTCTGACGAACACGGTCGACGGCGCGACGACCGTCGCCGACCGGAACTTTCAGAAGCGCATCGAGCAGCTGAACCAGCGGATCAGGTCGATCGACGACCGCATCGCGGCCAAGCGGACCCGCTACGAGCGCCAGTTCATCGCGATGGAGACCGCGATCGCGCGGGTCCAGTCGCAGCAGGGCGCCGTCGCAGGCATCTCGGCGATCCCATCGTTCTGACCTCGATTCTTCTGAAAGTCGGACACTGATCTGACCGATCCTCTCCCTCGAGCAACGACCCATATGCCCCCAGCAGGACCAGACGCCTATCTGCGCACGAAGGTGATGACCGCCAAGCCCGAGGAGCTGCGGCTCATGCTGATCGACGGCGCCATCCGCTTCACGGAGCAGGCGCGCCGCGGTTACGAGACCAAGGACTACGAGATGTCCTACGCGGGCACGCAGAAGGCGCAGGCGATTCTCCTCGAGATCATCGGCGCGCTCCGCCCCGAGCACGCGCCTGAGCTGTGCAAGCAGGTGGCCGCGCTCTACACATTCATGTTCAATTCGCTCGTCAAGGCGAGCTCGACGAGGGACATTTCCGCAGTCGACGATGTGCTGCGGCTGCTCCGCTACGAGCGCGAGACCTGGGTGATGTGCATGGACCAGCTCTCGCGCGAGAACCATGCGGCGAGCCGAATGCACGAGACGCCGCAGGCTGTTCCCGCGATCGCGGCTCCGAGCAAGGATGGCAAGGCTCGCCAGAGCATCATGCTCGAAGGCTGAAATCCGAACCTGAAACGAACACAATCAAGAGGCGATGCGTCGTAGGACGCCCTCACGACGACTCCATCATGCCGCCGAGCGCGTGCGGCGATACGCACCAGAGAAGGACATCAGATGACTGCAGCCATGAACCAGACCGCTTCGGACCTCCTCGCCCGCATCGAGCGCTGCGAGGCGAAGATCGGCGTCGTCGGCCTCGGGTATGTCGGCCTCCCCCTCGCGCATGCGCTGCACCAGGGCGGCCTGCCGATCCTCGGCTTCGACATCGACCAGTCGAAGATCGACGCGATCAAGGCCGGCCGCAACTATCTCGTGCA
>JBIKTI010000210.1:0-5226 GCA_044348205.1 Phycisphaerales bacterium
CCGCGCTGCGGGTCACGGACAGCGTGACGGCGGTCGTCGCCACGATGAGCGCGCTCGAGGCCGCGATGGCGTAGCTCGTGAGGATCGCCTCGCCAGGGACGCCGCCGAAGAACTGCGTCAGCACGAAGAGCGGAAATGTCGAGAGAAGCAGCGCGATGATGAAGAACAGGCGCCCGAAGATGTTGCCGAGCACGATCTGCAGGTTCGAGAGCGGGGTCGTCAGGAGGATGTCCCAGGTCCTCGGGCTGGCCTCCTGGACAATCGCCCCCGCCATGAAGATCGGGGTGAGGACACAGATCAGGGCCACCTGACCGAAGGACACGACCGAGAACGCTCCCGCCCCGCGGGTCGCCAGCTGCTTCATCGACCCCTCTCCCCCGAGGAGGCCGATCAGGAGAATGGCGATCATCAGCGCCAGATAGCCCGAACGGAGCAGGAGATGCTGCGTCCGCCTCGACCCGCCCGCCACGATGCGGACCGCAATCGGGTTCGTGGGAAGCAGGTTCGAGAGCCAGACCAGGATCGGAGGCATGGGGAGGCGCGAATCCTACCTTGACAGTTGGCGCAGGGAGCGGATACTTGCGGGGTCCGCGGACGCGGGCCGGGCGGCATCTGGATGAGGAATCGGTTCACCCCGACCACAGCCAGGATCCTGCCGACCGTTCACTCTTCTCGGCCCGTCGAACAGGCCAAGCCGTTCGCGACCGTTCACAGGTACGCAGGTTCCGTCAAGGAATCGGCGAACCCTCGGGTCCGACCACCTCGGTGGCGTGCCCGTGATAGATCGATCCAGACCAAGGCCGCTCCCCTCGGGGGGTGGCACCCCAGTTCGCTGTAAATCGTGCCCGTTTCGAACCTTCAACATCCGCTTCGGCAGCGTCCGCGCGCGCATTCCTGCTCGCGTGGCCTCTTCCCGAGGCTCGATGCGCTGTGCGAAGGCGCTGAAGACTCCCTGAAGCACTGAAACGGGACCGCTGGATCATCTTCGAGCGCCGCACGCTTGGCGGGTGCCGTTTGCACCCGGCGGGTGTCCTTTCGTCAGGAGGCGCGTGTGTCCATTCTTCTTCAGAACTCAAGCGGTGACTTCGGAGTCGCCGCACTCATCACAGCGGTGGCCATCGGGCTTGTCTTCGGAGCCGTCGTCGGCATCATGATCCTGACCTTCGCGTCGGGCCGCGGCATCAAGGCCGCCCGCGCGGAGGCAGACCGCATGCTTGCAGACGCGAAGGCGCAGGCAGAGCTTGCCGCCAACGCCGTGCGCAGCGAGTCGGAGAAGAAGGCCCGCGAGATCGAGCTGGCGGCGGAGAAGCAGTCGTCCGAGAAGCGCGCGGCCCTCGACCGCGAGTCGAAGGCCAGCCAGGCCAAGCTCGACGAGAGCCTCGCCCGCGCCGCGAAGCGCGAGGAGACGCTCGACAAGAAGCTCGAGTCGATCAGCCAGCGCGAGCAGAAGATCGACTCGCGCGAGGCCGACCTCAAGCGCCAGGAGGACGAGGTCCGCCGAGGCGCCGACGACAACGAGCGCGCGCGCACCGAGCTGCGCGGCGCCCTGTCGAAGGTCGCGGGCCTGTCGCGCGAGGAAGCGCGCGAGCTCTACCTCGCCGAAGTCCGCGTCGAGGCCGAGCACGACGGGTCGGCGTTGCGGCAGAAGCTGCTCGACGAGGCCGAGCGCGACGCCAAGGGCAAGGCGCGCGAGATCACGCTCATGGCGATCCAGCGGTTCGCGGCCGAGAATGTCGGCGAGTCGACGGTGCGCTCGATCAAGATCACGAGCGAGGACATGAAGGGCCGCATCATCGGCCGCGAAGGCCGCAACATCCGCGCCATCGAGAAGGCGACCGGCGCGGACATCCTCGTCGACGACACCCCAGGCGTCATCAGCGTGTCGTGCTTCGACCGCGTGCGCCAGGCGATCGCGGCCGAGGCGCTGCAGCGGCTCGTCGCCGACGGGCGCATCCACCCGACGCGCATCGAGGAGCTCGTCGAGCAGACCAAGCGCGACATCGAGGAGAAGGTCGTCAAGGTCGGCAACGAAGCCGTCGTCGAGGCCGATGTCCGCGGACTTCACCCGAAGGTCATCGAGGCGCTCGGCAAGATGCACTTCCGCACCAGCTACGGCCAGAATGTGCTGCGCCACTCGATCGAGGTCGCGTTCCTGTCGCAGATGATCGCCGACCAGCTCGGCCTCAACGGCGGCATCGCGCGGCGCGCGGGCCTGCTCCACGACATCGGCAAGGCGATGGACCACGAGATGGAGGGCGGCCACCCTGCGATCGGCATGGAGTTCCTCAAGAAGTTCGGCGAGAAGAGCGAGGCCGTGCTCAACGCCTGCGGCGGCCACCACGGCGACATCCCCGCGACGACGCCGTACACCCCGATCATCATGGCGGCCGACGCGATCTCGGGCGCACGCCCAGGCGCGCGCCGCGAGTCGATGGAGCTGTACATCAAGCGCCTCGAGCAGCTCGAGGCGATCGCCCGCGAGCAGCCGCATGTCGACGAGGCCCACGCGATCCAGGCGGGCCGCGAGATCCGCGTCATCCTCAACGCGAAGAAGGCCGACGACACGCTCGCCTTCCAGATCGCCGAGGCGATCGCGAAGCGCGTCGAGGCCGAGATGACCTTCCCAGGCGAGATCAAGGTGACGGTGCTGCGCGAGACGCGGGCGGAGGCGATCGCGCGGTAGCGCGGGGAGGCCGTCATGGAGGAGAAGGATCCCGCCGAGCCGGCTGTCGCCGCGCCCGCGTGGACGATCACGAAGGCAGAGTGGGATGGGCTCGGTTCGCGCGCCCAGAAGCTGCACATCTGGCTGTGGGTCTCCGTAGGCGGGACGGTGCTGTTGGGCGTGCTTCTCCTGTGCGCGCCGCTCTTCCTCCCGAGCGCGCCCGAGGTGCCGCTCCTCGACACGATCAAGCGCGTCGCGTTCATCGCCGGCGTTGTGGTGATGCTCCTCGCCATCCCTGAGTACTTCTGGATGCGGCGCAGCAGCCGCACCTGGGACGCGCTCCACGCGGAGATCTGGGAGTCGCGCGGCTGCGCCTGCCCGTGGTGCCGCGAACGCGTCGACGCCACCCCCTGCCACGGGCACGGCTTCACGCGCGCCGACCATGCGCTTCTCCTGCGCTACTGGGAGTCGATGGCGACCACGGACATCGGCGGGCTGACGAAGTACGGCGACCAACTGCTCGCGCGGCAGGCCGCTCCCACGGGGCTGGCGCGCGCGCGCCGCGCCATCTCGAAGGCGGCGAAGCGCTACTTCTTCTCGTTCGGAGACCCCGATGCAACCCCGCTGCAACGCCTGCGCGCCGCGCTGCCGAGCATCTTGGTGCAGTACGCGATCATCGCCCTGCTTGGATTCGCAGTCTGGTACTTCTTCGGCCGCGCGGTGCTGCTGCCGGTCCTCGGAGGATGCTGGTGGATCATCCTGTTCATTCCGATCTCGGCAATCTCGGGACCCGTCTGGAAGGTCGGCAAGCTGCGATGCGCCAAGTGCGGACAACTCTGCGCGAGTGAGCAGCCGACGCTCTGCGCCGAGTGCGGTTCCGATCTCGCGCTTCCCGCGGCCGTTGCGCGCACGGAACGGCGCGGGGGTTCCTGGGGCGCTGCGCTCGTCTTCGTGCCGCTCGTCATGATCTTCGCGGCAAACCCGCTCCTCAAGTCGCTCGTCTCGATGCTTCCGAGCGGCGTGCAGGCCCGAATCTACGCATGGACGTCGCCGCCGAGCAACTACTGGTCGGATCTCGACCCTTCGACGATGCCCCAGCGCGAGATCGACGCCGCGCTCGAGGTGCTGATCGCGTGTGCGGTCCCAGACGGGCCGCCGCTGCTCTACGACGCCTTCTTCTTCAGCCGAGCGCTCAGGTCAGGCAAGGTCGGACCCGAAATGCTCGAGCGTGCCGCGCGCGCCGTGGTCCAGCCGCAACTCGTGGTCGCATTCGGGGAAGGCGACGAGTCGGACATCCTCATCGCGACCGTGACCCCGCGACGCGGCCGTCCGATCTTCGACCTCGATCAGGCGCCGAGGTTTGTCTTTGGCGGCATGTCGCTCGATGGCGGCGCCTGGACTGCAGGAAGCATGAACCGCAAGGTCTACTCGATTCGGCTCACACAAGCCGGAACGCTCCCAGCCGGCACCCGTTCCGTCCGGGCGCGCGGCTGGATCGTGGTGCCGAGGCTCCCGTGGGACCTGAATCCGCCCGCATTCGGGAGCGACGGGGAGATCGTGCCGCCTGCCGGCGCACTCGGGGTCTATCCACTCGAACTCGAGGCGACGGTCGTCTCGGAGTGACACTCGCCGCGCACCCACCGCGCCTATCGCACGCCTCGAGGATGCCATGCACATGAACCCACCCGACGACGAACTTCAACCGTGGTCGATCGCGAAGTCCGAATGGGACAGCGTGGTCGTGCGCACGCGTCGGGCGCTTCGGGTGATTCGCTGGGGTGGGGCCATCTCGGTCGTGATCGCCGTCGGCGCGGGCGTGGCCGCGCTCTTCGTGCCGAAGTCGCTCGGCATCGCCTTGCTGGTGGTCGGCGGCGTATCGGTGTATCTGGCCGTTCTCGCGGCCATCGGCTTGCGAAAGAGCCGACACGCGGAGACGACGCTTGCCCAGGTGTGGGACGCCCGCGGCGCGATCTGCCCGTGGTGCCGCGTGCGGATCGATGAGGCGCCGTGCGCAGACCACGGTCTCTCGCGCGCCGACCAGCCGCTGCTCGTCGCGTACTGGGAAGCGCTTGCGACCAACGACATGGCCGCGATCAGCCGAACTTCGCAAGAGCTTTCATCGCGTGGGAAGTTCGGAACCCGCCATCGCTTTCTACTTCGCATGAGCAGACGGGCAGTTGCCGTCTTCGACGATCGCGCGTCGTGGAGGCAGAGGCTCGTGGTCGTGCTCGTCATGACGGGGCTTTTCGTGCTTCTCTACGCGGCCGCAATGGCCGCGATGAAGGGACGATTCCATGCGGTGGTCGACATCGAGTTCGTCCTCATGACGCCGCTCCTCATGTTTGGCTTCGTCGCCGGTCTGCGGAACTTCCGCGCCCCGCTTCATTGCAGGAAGTGCAGGCAGCTCTGCGCAGCGCCTGCGCCGAACACCTGCCCCGAGTGCGGCGCCGATCTCACCAAGCCGGAGTCGCTCTCGCGATCGCGGTCGCAGCGGCTCGGATTCCTCTGGATGATCCCGGTCGGCGTTCTTGCGTTCATGGTCGCAATCAACGCGGGCAAGCTGC
>JBIKTI010000211.1:0-5221 GCA_044348205.1 Phycisphaerales bacterium
TGGCGGCGCCCGTCGCGGGGCGCATCCAGCGCGACACGGGGATCTTGGAGAACGCGAGCTCCGAGGCCTGCAGCGTCCGCACGAAGAAGACGCTCGCGATGCCGCACACGATGCCGAGGATCGCGAACGCAGGGGCGGTCGCGATCGTCAGGCTTCCGCCCGCGCCTGCGAAGATCTCCGCGCCGACGCCGAAGAGCGGCTCCTGCGTGCCGAGCACGGTCTGCACGGTGGCGGCCGCGAAGACAGATGCGATCACGATCGGCGTGAAGGTCCGCAACGAGAAGTCGCGCAGCAGCACCTCGAGGACGAAGAAGATGCCCGTGATCGGTGCGTTGAAGACGGCAGCGATGCCCGCGGCGGCGCCGCAGCCGACAAGCGTGGTCGCGGTCTTCGGGTCAACGCGGAGGAAGCGCGCGATCACGGAGCCGAGCGTGGCGCCGATCGTGACGATGGGGCCCTCGGGCCCGGCAGAGCCGCCCGTCGAGATGATCGCGGTCGAGCCGAGCCAGGTCCTGATCGCAAGGACGGGCGGAAGCTGCGCGCGCCTTCTGTGGATGGCGTAGAGCACGCTCGACACGCCGTGCGCGCGCAACTTGACGGGGAAGAGCGACTGGATGACGCCGCAGACGATCGCTCCGAGGACGGGCACGATCGCGATGGCGATGACGACCTTGTCGGGGTTCGCAACCGCCCAGTCGCCCGCGCGGTGCTCGATCCAGAGGATGGGGCGGATAAACGCGAGGGCGATCACGGCGAGCGCCATGCCCGTCACGGCCGCCCAGAGCAGCAGTCTGCGATCGCGGGTGAGGCCCACTCGGCTCAGCCAGCGGTCTGCCTGCCGCCGCACGCTCAGGTCGAGCTGCGCAACGCGGCCTGCCGCGTCAGGCCCCGCCCTCGTCCCGATCTGGCTCTTCCGACCGCCCTCGCCCTCTGGCTGCGAATCGTCTGCGGGGTTCGGGGGTGGGGTCGCGTCGGCCATCGGGAAGGGCGGCGTAGAGCCGCGGCGGAGGTGCTATACTAACCCTCTTTCCCCGAGCGGCTTGAGCCGCGCGGGGCCCGACGCGCCCAACGACCACGGAGCCCCTCCATCGGGGGGCATGAGGCAGCAGCCATGATCGAAGCACTGAAGAGCGACCACATCGTCGAGAAGCTCGGCGGCCGATTCAAGTTGACCGCGCTTATCCAGCGCCGCCTTGCGGAGATCATCGAGGGCTCACGCCCGCTGGTCGACCGAAACGGCCGCTCCGACCTCGAGGTCGTGATCGACGAGATCATGCAGGAAAAGATCACCCTCGAGATCGATCCCGAGCACATCGAGAAGATGCGCGGGACGCCCTCGCGCAGGCGCTGAGGTTCGGCCCGCGCGGCCAGCGCGGAAGTCATCGCGGAATTCAGCGCGGAACACCGCGCGGAACACCGCGCGGAACTCCGCGAGGAACTCCGCGAGGAACTCACTGAGGAGCTCGAAGCATGTCCGACTCGGGCGAGCCGTTTCCAACTGCGCCTCTGGACGCCGCGCGCGAGCAGCACTCCGCCGCGCGCGAGCAGCGGCTCGCTGCGCTTCGTCCGTGGGTCGAGGGCCGCTCGATTGCCGTTGGCGTGTGCGCGGGCATTGCCTCCTACAAGGTCTGTTCCGTGGTGAGCGCGCTGGCCCAGTGCGGTGCAGCGGTCACCGTGGCCATGACGACGGACGCACAGCGATTCGTCACGCCGCTTGTCTTTCAGTCGCTGTCGGGCCGCGCCGTGATCGGTTCGCCCTGGGAGTCCGCGTCGCCCGCGGACCCGCAGCACATCCGCACAGCGTCCGCGCTTGACTTGTTTCTCATCGCGCCGTGCACGATGGACATGCTGGCACGCCTCGCGAGCGGCCGCTGCGACGACGCAGTGTCGCTCCTCGCAGCGTCGATCGATCGCACGCGCACGCCCGTCCTCGTCGCCCCGAGCATGAACGAGGCGATGTGGCGACAGCCCGCGACGCAGCGCAACCTCGCCACCCTTCGCGACGACGGATTCGCGGTCCTCGACCCAGCATGCGGCTGGCAGGCCTGCCGCGCCGTCGGTCCAGGGCGGCTTCCGGAGCCAGACGAGCTCCTCGACGCCGTTGCCGCCGCACTTCGCGGACGCGCGGCGCGCTGAAGGCGTCCTCCATCCGCGGACAATTCTCCGTCCAAGTGTCCGAACGGGCTCGACGGGGGCGATTCTGCTTTTCCCGCCGCGATCACGGGGTAGGCTACGAATCGGGCCCCCGCGGCGACGGATCGCCGCGTCATTTCTTGCGCCCTTCGCGCCCCATGTAGGGAGACCGCCATGCCTTCGCGCCCTCAGCCGCTCCGCGCCCGATTCCTCGGATCGATGGGTCTCGTCGCCCTCGCGTTCGCCATGCCGGCCTTCGCAGCCTCCGTTCCCGCACCAGCTGCGCAGTCGCGTGGCAAGGATGCGACGACGCGCGTGGTCGCGCCGAAGGGCGCCGTGCAGGCTGCGAAGGTCGCCGCGAAGGAGACCATCGACGCAGGCTTCGCGGGCACGCGAGGAACAGGACTCGGGCGCAGCGACTTCGAGGAGCTCGTCGGCATCCGCGACAACGATCCCATGTTCGCCATGCCTCGCGTCGATGGCGCGGGTGGCGGTGACGGCGGTGTTGCAGGGGGAGGCGGCCAGTGCCCGCCAGTCGTCTCGACGCACACGAACGCGAACTTCGAGGGCGGCCAGTTCATCGTGCAGGCCGGCTTCGCGGAGCAGGAGATCGCGGCGGCGTCCTACACCGTGAGCGCCGCGGATTTCCCGCTGCGCATCGATCTCTGCGAGATGATCTTCGCGACGAGCAACACAACGGTCACCACCACCACCAAGTGGTCTGTGCTCGTGTGGGAAGGCACGCCCGCGACGGGCACGCTGAAGTATGTGTTCTCGTCGAACGGAATCGACCTGCCGCATCTCGTGATGCAGCCCGGCACCAACGGCACGAACATCCAGTTTGGGATCGATCCGGGGGATCCCGAGCAGATGATCATCCAGGACAACGGGACCCAGACCTTCAGCATCGGCTACCGCATCGACGACCACAATCTCCAGACATCGAACCCGTGCCTCGTCGCGCCGCCGAGCAACGCGAACGCGTTCCCGACCACCGATGTGGGTGGGCTGCAGGCGCCGACGCGCAACTGGCTGTTCGCGGTCGACTGTGGCGTCTTCGGCTGCCCAGCGGGGTGGTCGAACTTCCAGCAGCTGCCCTCGCTCTGCCGTCCGTCGGGCGACTGGGTCATGCGCGTGACTTGGACGCCCACCAACTGCCAGGTCGCAGGCGCATGCTGTCTGCCGAGCGGTTCCTGCCAGAGCCTCACCGAGGCGGACTGCGCTGTGCTCGGCGGCAACTTCACGGGCGAAGGCACGACCTGCGGGCCGAACACCTGCACAAATGCCCTTGTTCCGTGCTGCTTCCAGGCGACGGGCGGCTGCCTCACGCTCTCGGCCGCCAGCTGCGCCGCCGCGGGCGGCGTCGCAGGCCCTGCCGGCCAGACCTGCGCGACCTATGTCTGCTTCCCCATCGGCGCCTGCTGCCTGCCCAACGGATCCTGCCTGCCTGGCGTCAGCCCGGCAGCGTGCGCCGCGCAGAACGGCGTCTTCCAGGGGAACGGCACGCAGTGCTCTGCAGGGCTCTGCCCGGAGCCAACGGGTGCATCGTGCTTCCCGACGGGATTCTGCTTGATTCTCACGGAGGAGCAGGCGCTCGAGGCGGGCGCGACTTGGTACGGCCCGGGCACCACTTGCGGCGATCTCAACGGGAACGGTACCCCTGACATCTGCGAGCAGGGGCGCCCTGAGGATCTCAACGACGACGGTGTCGTGAACGCGCAGGATCTTGCGATTCTCCTGGGCGCGTGGGGCGCAACGGGCGGCCCCGCCGACCTGAACGGCGACGGCGTCGTCGGCGCCGCCGATCTGGCGCAGCTCCTGAGCGCGTGGGATTGATCCGAGGATCGCCGACATCTCGCGCAGGTCGGAGGCGCATGGCACAATCCGCGCCATGAAGCCGATTCTCTTTGCGATCGCGGCGGGTCTCTGCTGGGGCGTGGGCGAGGTCTGCACGCGCAGCGCGCTGCATGCGGGCAAGGTCGGGCCCATCGGCGCGATCACAGTGCGTTCGCTTGTCGCGATCCCGATCCTTGTCCTTGTCTTCGTGCTCATGACCCGCGGGGTCGGCGGGCTTCGCGTCGAGCCTGCGCTCCTCGAGGCGGATCGCGCGACTTGGACGAAGCTCGTGCTCGGCTCGGGTCTTGTCGCGGGGGCGCTCGCGATGATCTCGTTCTACATCGCGCTCTCGCTTGGCGAGGTGTCCGTGGTGAAGCCGATCGCGTTCTCGATCGCGCCCGCCGTGGGCGTGCTGCTCGGGTGGCTCGTCCTCGGCGAGTCGATGGATCTGCGCAAGGCCGCCGCTGTCGGGCTCATTGTCGCGGGAGTCGTGCTCCTGACCACGGGCGGAAGGGCGGGTGCGGCCGCTGCGGACGCGCGCCCACCCGCCTCGAGCCCCTCGGGGCAGGGATGACGGGACGGGATAACCGGCGGAGGCGCCATCTTTCCGCGCCGATCCCGCGGGAAACGGGTGGACAGCGAACGATGATTTGGCGATACTTCCGACCCCGCTCAGCCCGAAAGGGCGGTGCCACCAGGAGAGGTGTCCGAGCGGTTGAAGGAGCTAGTCTCGAAAACTAGTAGTGGGTTCATCCTACTCGTGGGTTCGAATCCCACCCTCTCCGCTCTCAAAAACCCGCGGTCGCCTTCGGCGAGCGCGGGCTTTTTTATTCGCGGAGAGGGTGGCGTCGCGGCGCTGCGCGCCGCGGATCCGCGGCCTGCGGCCGCGTCTCCGGATTGCGGACACTCGCGGTCTGCGCCCGCGAATGTTCGAATCCCACGGGATGCGTGTCGCAACCCGCGGTCGCCTTCGGCGAGCGCTTAAACCACGAGTGCCCGCAGACGCGAGTCTGCGGAACGGTTCGTGTGGGAGTCGACGGCTGACACCATCCGTTCCGCAGACTGCGTCCGGACTTCGTCCGGACTCCGTCTGACGGGCACTCATGATCTCGGCCCAACCAAAGGGAGCCGCCGCAGCGGCGACCGCTCGCCCCACGAGTGCCCGCAGACGCGAGTCTGCGGAACGGTTCGTGTGGGAGTCGACGGCTGACACCATCCGTTCCGCAGACTGCGTCCGGACTTCGTCCGGACT
>JBIKTI010000013.1:0-14912 GCA_044348205.1 Phycisphaerales bacterium
GCAACAGCACGATGCGCGCGCTCGGCGCGCCGTCCGCGTCGATCGTCGCCAGCGTCATCGCGTTCGGGTTCGGTGTCGGAAGCCTCTGCGCCTCTGCGAACCACCGTTCGAACAGGGGCACAGGGTTGGCAGGCGGATGGTCGAAGTCGATCGAGGGAATGGGGCCGTGTCCGGTGCTCATCGCGTGTCTCGCTTTCGTCCGCCGTCGCGGCGCGCATCCTTCGTCCGCTTGCGGCCGCCGATGCGGGCGCCGTCCTTCAGAACCGGCGGCTCGTGTTCCTTCATCAGCCTCTCGATCGCGTCGTCGTCGAGCTGGCCAAGCGCGTCAAGGAGCAGCGCGCCTTCCTTCCGATCGAGGATCGAAAGGGGATCGGCGAGATCCTTCGTCGCGAGAAGGTAGCGTTCAAGCGCAGCGTCGTCGGAGCGCGGCCGCGAGGGCGCGGCGGTCGAAAGCTGCTTCGGAAGCGACGGCGCCGCCTGGATCGCAGCCTGCTCCGCGTTGATCTCGAAGAGCGTCATCCAGCCCGCCACCTCGCGCTCGTTGAGCGGCACGCTGCGGCGGGGGTCCGGCTTTCGCGCGGCGGGCTTCGCGGGCTTGATGCGCCGCGCATCGTCGGCGAGCATCGCGAGGAACTCCTCGCTCTTCATCCAGTCCGCGCCCCGCGACCTCGCCTTGCGCTGGATCGCGCGGTCGCTTGTCACGACCGTGATCCGCCGCGGCGCGCTCGAACGGTCGAGAAACGCAGCGATGTGGTCATCGGCGCTCTTCCCAGGCCCCGCGCCCTCGATCACGATCCTCCCGACGCGCGCCGCGCCGCGCGGCACGCCGTCGCAGATCAACCACACAGCGTCGCCGCCGAAGCGACTTCCCGCGATCAAGGCGGCGAGCCCTTCAGGATCACCCACCGCGAGTTCGGGAGGCAGCACCCCCGTCACATGGAGCGCGTTGTAGGTGTCGATAATGAGCGGCACAGGCGCAGCATACGCGCCTCGCGCCGTCCGTCGCGGCTGACCTGGGTCGAGGGAGCGCCTCGCTTGACCTCGGAGGGGGATTCGTGTCCAATAGGCGGCTCGGCTCTTTCTCCCCCAAAGGACACGTTTTTTCATGGCGATTCGAATCAAGGCCCGTAGCGGCGAATCCGTCGAGCAGATGCTCCGTCGTTTCAAGAAGCTCTGCGAGAAGGAAGGCCTCACCAAGGATGTGAAGCGCAGGGCGCACTACGAGAAGCCCTCGGAGCGCAAGCGCCGCGATGCGCGTCGCTTCGAGCCGCGACCCGTGCGCGTCGGATCCGACCGCCAGGGTGGCTCCGCCTCGAAGCGCCCCGTGAAGGGCCCGCGTGGTCCTCGTAGCGGCGGTGGCGGCTTCTAAGCCCATCCGATGCGTTCACGAAGCACGGCAGACCCCGAGTCGACGCGAGAATTCGCGATCGAGATCACACGCACCCTCTCGGACTCGAAGTGCACGGATGTCGTGCTGCTCGATGTGCGTGGGCGGAGCCAGGTGTGCGACTATGTCGTCATCGCCTCGGGCACGAGCCAGCGCCAGATGCGCGCGGCCGCGCAGGAGGTCGAGGATCTCGGCAAGGCGCGCGGCCAGCACCCGTTCCGCACCAGCGCCGACGACTCGTCCACATGGATCGTCGTCGACTTCGTCGAGATCGTGGCGCATCTGTTCGAGCCCGACCAGCGGCTCTACTACGACCTCGAGCTCCTGCACTCGGACGGTCGCCGCGTCGACTGGCGCCGCCCCGAAGGCGAGGCGCCGCCCGCGCTCCGTCGTCCGCGCAGCGCCGCCACGGGCGGCGAGGAGTGAATCGATGCTGCGCGAGGCGCTCTTCGCGAAGATCCACCGCGCGACGGTGACGCTCTGCAACCCCGACTACATGGGGTCGATCACCATCGACCAGGATCTGCTCGATGCGACGGGCATGCGCGTGAACGAGAAGGTCCTCGTCGCCGACATCGACAGCATGAACCGCTTCGAGACCTATGTCTTTCGAGGCGCCCGCGGCAGCGGCGTGATCGGCGTGAACGGAGCGGCGGCCCGCCTCACGGGCGTCGGACACCGCGTGATCATCATGAGCTTCTGCCACATCACGCTCGAGGAGATGAAGGTGCACCGCCCTGCGGTTGCGATCTGCACGCCCGACAACAAGGTCGGCGAGTTCCTCGCGTACGATCCCGATTGACCGCTTCGCGCGGCTCGACGAAGGGAACGACTCCATGCTCCAGGCCATGTTGAAGACCGCTCCGTCCGTGCGGAGCCACGCGTTCGTGGTGACGCTTGCAGCCGCCATGCTCGCCGCCGCGCACGCGGAGGTGTGCGCGGGGCAGTCGTCGGAAGTCACGCCCACCGCGCAGGCGGACACGCCCACCGCGCAGGCGGACACGCCCGCCGCGCCGCTCGATGCGCGCTGGATCGGCGCGTGGATGGGCGAGGTTCGCAGCGTGCCCGCGCCAGGTGCGCCGACGCTCGAGATGCCTGTCACGGTCGTCGTGCGCGCCCCGGAGGGGGCCTCTGCACCGACGGTTCTCATCACGGCGCTCCGCGCAGGAGCGGTTGGCACTCCCGCGATCGAGATCGAGGCCAATGGCCGCGCGCTTGCCTTCACCCTTGATTCCTCGGGCGAACGCGCGCGCTTCGAAGGCACCGTCGCCGAGGATGGCCGTTCCGTCACAGGCACCTTCCGAACGCTCAACGCGCGCATCGCGCGTGAGATCCCAGTCTTCGACTGGACGCTCGGGCGCGTCGACCTCGTCTCCGAGCTCGACGCGGCGAAGGTCTACGCGGCCACGCTTGAGATCGCGGGGCAATCGCTTCCCATGAAGCTCTCGATCGGCGAGGGACCGAACGGCTGGTGCGCATCCATCGACATCGCGCAGCAGGGGATTCTCGACCTTCCGACCCCGATCGAGCGCACAGAGTCGCGCACCATCGTGCGCATCCCCGCGGGCAGCGTGGCGACCCTCGATCTCGCGGAGTCGGACGACGGGCGCGTGCTCGAGGGCACCTTCGCGCAGGGCATGCTGCGCGCGCCGATCCGCTTCGAGCTTGTCGATGGCGCACGCCCATCGACGGGCCGCCGCCCGCAGGATCCCGTTCCGCCGTTCCCCTACGAGGAGCGCGAGGTGCGCATCGCGCATCCCGTCGGTCATGTGCTCGCGGGCACCCTGAGCATGCCTGCGGACGCGAGCCTCGCGGTCGACGGGCTCGTGCCTGCGGTGGTGCTCGTATCGGGCTCTGGCCCGCAGGATCGCGACGAGTCGATCATGGGGCACCGCCCGTTCCGCGTGATCGCAGATGCGCTTGCCCGCGCGGGGTTCGCCGTGCTGCGCTACGACGACCGAGGATTCGCGAAGTCGACGGGCGTGTTCGCCGATGCGACGAGCATCGGGCTTGCGAGCGACGCGGACATGGCGTCCGAGTGGCTCAAGCGACAGGAGGGGATCGATCCGCGTCGCGTCGGCATGATCGGCCACAGCGAAGGCGGGCTCATCGCGCCGCTGGTCGCCGCATGGCAGAACGCGGGCGACGCGCCCGTGAACCCGCTGGCATTCGTGGTCGCCCTTGCTGGTCCTGGCGAGCCGGGCGCAGCGCTCCTGACGCGGCAGACGCGTGCGATCTACGAGGCGGCGGGCCTTGACCGAGACCGCGTCGAGGCCGCCATCGCCGCGCACGCGGAAGTGATGGCGGCGGTCGTCGCGCGTCGCAGCCCCGAGGAGCTTCGCCCGCTCGTCGCGGAGCTCGTGCGCAGGCAGGTGGCCCTCAAGGACGGGACCGTGCCTGAGGAAGGCGAACTGCGCCCGACGATCGACGCTGCCTTCATGCAGATCCTCAATCCATGGATGACTGAGTTCATCCGCTACGACCCGCGGCCCGCGCTGGAGGTGCTCGAGGTGCCGACGCTTGCGATCTGGGGCGACAAGGACCTGCAGGTCGATGCGGCTGCAAACGCCGCCATCTTCGAGGCGGTGGCCGCGCGGGCGGGCTCCCCGATCGCCGTGCGCCGCTACGAGGGCCTGAACCACCTCTTCCAGCCCGCCGTGCGCGGGGTCCTTGAGGAGTACGGCGAGATCGACACGACATTCGACCCCGCGGCGCTCGCTGATCTCGTCGCGTGGCTGCGTGAGACGGCCATCGCCTCGCCCGCCCCGCAGATCCCCGAGGCCTCGCGCCCGGCAGGCTGGAGCGCACCCTACATCCCGCCTCGGCTGTTCACCTATCGCGAGGCGCAGGGAGCAGCGCCGTGAGCTTCGGTCTTGGTCGCGGGCGCGACCTCGTCCCAGGCGAGGTCGGCATCGAGATGCATGATCTGCCGCCGCTTCCTGACGGCGCAAGCGCAGAGGAGGCGCGGCGGATCCTCGCGTTCGATCCGCGCGCGTGGTTCCCGCATCCCGCGCGCCGGTTCGAGCTCGAGATCGGCTCGGGCAAGGGCACATTCCTGCTGCAGCAGGCCGAGCTCGAGCCCGAGACGAACTTCCTCGGCATCGAGTGGGCGGGCGAATTCTGGGCGTACGCGGCGGACCGCATCCGCAGGCGCGGCATGCCCAATGTGAAGCTCCTCCACGGCGATGCGACGGAGTTCATCCGCACGCGCGTGCCCGATGGAGTCGTGTCGGTCATCCACCTGTACTTCAGCGATCCGTGGCCGAAGACGCGCCACCACAAGCGCCGCGTTGTGCAGGACCACACGCTGCGGGAGTTCCACCGCATCCTCGCGCCGCAAGGCGAACTGCGCATCGTCACAGACCACGACGAACTGTGGGCGTGGGATGTCGAGCACGCGGAGCGCGCGCGCGGCATCTTCGAGCGACGCGAGTTCGAGAAGCCCGCGAGTGCGGGCGAGGGCGAGGTCGTGGGCACGAACTTCGAGCGCAAGTTCCGTCGCGAAGGGCGGCCGTTCCATGCGATGACGCTGGTGCGTGCGTAGTTCGGGCGGTCGCGGCTGCGGCAGCTCCCTCTGGTGCGACCTATGCCGGGATGCACTCCGCAGGCGAGCCCTCTGGGTCCACAGCGGGCCCATGCCCGCTGGCACCTGGGATTCCCGAGCTCAGACAACCGGGCGTCGCCAGGTGTAGTCCTTGTCCTTCTCGAGCGCGGTGGCAGACTGCTTGATGCAGCGCCTGCACACGATCGACTCCGGGTGCTCGGGGCTGCGCCAGTGCTCGTCCTCGCGCGTCTCGAGGCACATCGTGCACGCCACGCCTTCCTGACGGTCGTCGCGGCCTTCGTGGACGACGGCGAGGAACGCAAGCGACAGGCACTCGCCGCAGAGGTGGCTCCCATGGTGCCCCTCGATCAGCGGCCGCGCGGGGTCGTCGGGATCCCACGCACGGTGGCAGAAGTTGCAGAGCACATCCTCGTACTGGACATTGGTCTCGTCGGTGCCTGGTCGGAACACTGCGTTTCTCCGCGCGGTCGCCGCGCATCCTCGGTGGCCGTAGAATCGCCGCCATGGCGCAGGGTATCTCGCTCGCGAGCAAGTGCCAGATCCTCTTCGGGGTCGCGGTCTTCGCGCTCCTCGGCGCCGCGCTCGCGGTGCCGTGGCAGCGCACCTCGACGCTCGTCACCGACAGCCAGCTCGAGGTGTCGCGCCAGCTTGCGGACACCTGGTTCGAGAACGGCTTCTCCATCGGGCGCAGCGAGGGAAGCGCGATTCCGATGCGCGTCATTCCCGTCGAGGAGATCCTCTTCGCCTCTGCGGACGAGGGCGGCGGCTTCCTCCAGGACAGCGTGGCGGCGTTCGAGGCGGACTCCTCCGTGGTCGAGCGGTTCGAGCGGAGCAGGGAGGAGCAGGGCATCCGCTACCGCTATGTCCGCGCGATCCGCGAGCGCGAATGGTCGCAGATCACCGACCGCAAGTACATCGACTGGACTCCGCGCGGCCCGACCTTCCGCGGCCAGGACAGCCTCGCAGGCGTGCTCCTCATCGACCGCCGCAGCGCGTTCGCGGAAGGTCAGATCCTGCAGAACCGCGTGTATATCGTGGCCTCGGGGCTGGTCGCGGGAATCCTCTCGATCCTCGTGTTTCAGATCATCCTGAAGCGGCTGATCTTCGGCCCCGTCCGCGCGCTGACGGCGGTCGCCGAGCGCGTCGAGCAGGGCAGCACCAACGCGCGCTCGCGCCTGGCGACGGGCGACGACTTCGAGCGCCTGTCGAAGGCCTTCGACGGCATGCTCGACCGCCTCGAGGAGGGACAGACGCAGCTCAGGCGCGTCAACGAGAGCCTCGACCTCAAGATCGGCGAGCTGGCGGAGACGAATGTCGGCCTCTTCGAGTCGAACCGCCTGAAGAGCGAGTTCCTGGCGAATGTGTCGCACGAGCTGCGAACGCCGCTCAACTCCATCATCGGCTTCGCCGAGCTTCTCGACGAGATCGCGCGCAACGACCCGACGGCCGACCCGAAGCGGAAGCGCTACATCGGCAACATCCTGAACTCGGGACGCAGTCTTCTCGAGATGATCAACGAGCTCCTGCAGATGGCGAAGATCGAGGCGGGCAGGCTCGAGGTCGCGATCGGCCCGACGAGCGTCAGGGACATCTGCGAGGGCCTCGTCGGCATCATGCGCCCGCAGGCGCAGCAGAAGGGGATCTCCGTCCATGTGCAGGTCGAGCCTGGCGTCGACGCGGTCGAGAGCGACCCCGGAAAGCTGCAGCAGATCCTCTACAACTTCATGTCGAACGCCATCAAGTTCTCGCCAGAGGGGACGCGCGTCACGGTGGGTGCGCGCCGCATCGTGAACGAGGCCGGCGTCGACTGCGTGCGCATCGAGGTGACGGACCAGGGGCCCGGAATCCCCCTCGACATGCAGGACACCATCTTCGAGAAGTTCCGACAGGTCGACGCGAGCCATACGCGCGCGCACTCGGGCACCGGTCTTGGCCTCGCGATCTGCCGCGAACTCGCGGAGCGCCTCGGCGCGCGCGTGTCTCTCGCATCGGTCCCTGGCTCGGGCGCGACCTTCGCGGTCGAGGTGCCCGTCGAGTTCAAGGGCAAGGAACTCGAGCCCTTGATGGGGTGATGGAAGCGGAGGGAGATCCGAGCGGCGGCTGCTTGCGTCAGACGGAGGCACAAACCATGAGTGCCCGTCAGGCGAAGGCCGAGCGAAGTCCGGACGAAGTCTGCGGAACGGATGATGTCAGCCTTCGACTCCGACACGAACGGTTCCGCAGACTTCGTCTGCGGGCACTCATGGCCTTCGACTCCGCCAAGCATCATCTACGCCAGAGGGAGCGGCCGCAGTCGCGAGCGCTCAAACTCAGTCATGCCGCAGTGCTTCGATCGGATCCTTGCGGCTCGCGATGATGGCGGGATAGATGCCGAACACAAGGCCGACGCCCGCCGCGACGATGAAGCTGACGGCGATCGACCAGACCGTCACGCTCGGCTCGAGCGTCAGGCGACCGTCGAAGGCGCCCGCGAGGAACGGAAGCCGCACGATCACCTCGACAAGCGGCTTGAGGCCCCACGAGATGCCGACGCCGAGCAGGATGCCGATCAGGCCGCCAAGCGTGCTCAGCGCGCCCGTCTCGACGAGGAACTGCAGCACGATGTGGCGCCGCGTGGCGCCAAGCGCGCGGCGGATGCCGATTTCGCGCGTTCGCTCGGTCACGCTTGCGAGCATGATGTTCATGATGCCGATGCCGCCGACGAGGAGTGAGATCGCGGCCACGACGACGAGCATCACATTCCAGACCATCATCTGGCGCTTGGCGTTCTCGAGGAGCTCCCAGGGCACGATCAGCTGCACATCGGAGAGGCCAGGGTGGCCGCTCTCGATCACGCGGCGCACGCGGTCCGCGAGCGGAACCACCTCGTCGGTCTCGCTGGCGACGACATAGATCTCGGAGACCTCGATCTGCTCGCCGCTGAACGACCCCGACTGGCGCCGCATCACCATGTCGCCGAACTGGGTCTCGGCCGTCGTGATGGGGATGTGAATGTCCTTGTTGAGGTCGCGCCCGACCAGCGCGGAGCCGCGCCCGCCTGCGAGGCCGACGGGCTCCAGCACGCCGATCACGCGGAAGACCGTGTTGTCGACCTTGATGGTCGCGCCGATCGGGTCGCGGAAACGGAAGAACTGCTTCGCGACCTCGCTGCCGATCACGCATACGGGCGCACGGGCGCTGAGGTCCTCTGCGCTGAGGTAGCGGCTGCGCGGCTCGAGCCGCAGCCGCGCGACATCGAGGAGGTCGGGCGTGGTGCCGAAGACCTGGCTCGTGATGCGCTGGTTCTCGTACGAGACATCGGATCCGACCGCCTTGAGGGGAACGATGGCCGTCGCGTCGGGCAGGGCCGTCGAGAGCCGGCGCAGGTCCTGCCGCAGCAGGCCGTAGGCGACGAAGAAGGTGCGCGCCTGGCCCGAATTCGCAGCCTCCGGTGGCTTCGACGAGCGGACGATGATGTTGGTTGCGCCGAGCGCGGAGACCTCGCGCAGGGCGCCGATCTTGTTTCCCTCGCCGACAGCGACGACCACGATCACGGCTGCGACGCCGAGGATGATGCCGAGGCTCGTCAGCGTCGAACGCAGCTTGTGAAGCCGCAGGTTGCGCAGGCCGAGGCGGAGGATCTCGAGGAGGAATCCCGTTGTCATGATTCGCGCCCGCGGAATCGCGGAGGGGGTCGATGGTATCCTCTTCGCATGGACCCTGACGCCTCGGCGACGACGATCCGCCTCGGCGCAGAGCGCGAGGCGGATCAAGCGTGGATCTGGCACGCGTCGATCGACGCCCCCGAAGGCTCGACCCTTCATGAACTGCGGCTTTCGTGGGCCGATTACAACATCTTCTGCCCCGAGGGAACGCGTACGCCCGCCGATGTGGGGCGCGCCGTGCTCGGATTCTTCGCGGAGCATCGGGCTGACTTTCCGTTGCGGGAGCGTCTCGATGCCGCGATGGCGCGCATGCGTTTCGCGAACGCGGACAAGATGATCGCGGCCAGGCTCGGCTGATCGCTCAGCGTCCGACGCGCCGCCAGACCTCGACTGCGCCATGGCCCCAGTCGGCCCACCCGTCGAGGCGGTGCGTGCGGTCGAACCCGCTGTCGAGCACCGCGAAGGTGTCGGGCGCAAGCCGCTCGGGATAGAGCACGACGACGAAGGCGGGGCGCTCGCGTGCGAGGACGGCGTCGAGATCCTCGCCGAGGAATCCCGTCGGAACCGCGTCGAAACCCGCGCGCAGCGCGTAGAAGCCGACCGCGTTGTCGGGGAGGCCGATGGTGGCGATTGCGTCGTCGGGTGCGCGCAGCGCGGCCACGATCTCGACCGCCTCGCGGATCGGCTGCTTCGTGCGGTAGAACGCGAGCGAAGCGAACGAATCCACGAAGAGAAGGACGAGGACCAGCGCGCTCCACGCGCGCTTGGGGAGCGCGTCGACCGCGAGCGCGACGGCGACGAGTCCGACGGGAAGCGCGAAGAGCGTGAAGCGCGCGTAGGTCCATGATCCGAGGACGGCGGGCAGCACGAGCGCGAGCGCGAACGCCAGCGCGAACGGCGCCAGCGCGCGCCGCGCACGGCGCGCGCCATGGTCGCGCGCGCGCAGGGCGATCGCCGCCCCTGCGAGGAAGAGCGCGCTCAGGATCGGCGCGGGCGACAGGAACCAGCGGCTCCACGAGAGCGCGAGGCCCGCGAGCGTCTCGTAGCCCTCGCGCGAGAAGACGCTCGGCTGCGCCGCGTCGGTGCGGGCATAGTCGCCGCGCGTCGCGAGCACATCGCCGAGGAGCGGCGAAAGCAGCACCGCCGTGATCACGCCCGCAAGAAGCGCCGCGACCACGAGGCGCCTGTCGCGCACGAGGCCGACGACGCCCGCCGCGAAGGGCAAGAGGATCGCCACGGGATGCGCCCACGCCGCGAACGCGGCCGCGACCGCGAACAACGCGTAGTCGCCACGCGAACCCGTGCGTTCGGCGCGCGCGAGCGCGGCCGCCGCGACCGTCGCGCCGAGGATCACGAATGCGTACCCACGCGCCTCCGCGCTCTCGAGGACGGCGAGAGGCGCGACCGCCGCGACAAGCGCGAGCGCGTTCCCGAGCCGCGCGTCGCGGAGCGCGACGCCGAGCGCGTGCGCGGCGGGAATCGTCGCGACTCCCGCCACGATCGCGGGCAGCCGCACCGCGACTTCATGGACCGAGCCGAGCGCGGTCGTCGAGAGCCAGACCGCGAGCGTCATGGGCACATGGTTCGTCGGGACGGCGTAGGACCCGAACGCGACGGCAGGGCCCTCGAGCGCGAAGGAGACGAGCGCGGAGATCTCGTCGTACCAGAGGCTCTGCGACGCCAGCACGAGGCGGAGCATCGCGCCGAGCACGATCCAGTTGAGGAGCTGCAGCGAACCCGTCATCGACATCGGCCACCACGGGAGAGCGGCCGCGGCGCCCGGGTCGCGGCGGCCTCGCGTCTCTCCGCCGCGGCACGCGCGCCCAAGCCACCACACGAGCGCGGGAATCGCGACCGCGCCCGCCGCAAGCGCCGCGCGGAAGAACCCCGCGCCGCGCACGGTCGCCTCGGGAATCGCACCGCCGAGCCGCGCCACGCGCTGCGGATGCGCGAACGCCTCTGCGAAGGTCGCGGTCGGAACGAGCGCGAGCGCCGCGCAGACGGCTCCGAGCGTGCACGCCGCGAGAAGCAGCGGGTCGCGCAGCGGCGGCGTTGGGGCGTCGGAATCCGTCACGGGGTCATTTCAATCGCGCTTCCCGCGCTCGTCAATCGACCCGGGGATCGGCGTCTCGATCGAGCCCGCGTTGAGGCGCACTGCGAGCGTCGAGGAGATCAGCGGAATCGCGCGCAGCACCTCGACATGCACGAAGGGCAGCAGGACGAGCGCGAGAAGCCGCACGCCCGTCGAGATGCCGAAGACGAGCGCGTAGCTCGACGGATCGGGCGATGCTCCGAGGATCGCCGCGCCCACGAGCGACCCGACGGCCATCGCGAGCGAGCTGAGGAAGAAGTACCCCGTCATCACGCTCGTGCGCTCCTCCGAGGGGATCGTCTCGAGGAAGAGGAGGAACGCCGCCAGTTCCCACGCGCCTTGGAAGACGCCGCTCGCTGCCTGGATCGCGAACATGCCCGGGACCCAGTCGACCCAGATCCACGGCAGGATCATCAGCGCCGTGCCGATCGCCCCGATCGCAAGCAGACTCCGCGCGCCCCGCGTCTTCGCGTGGCTCCCGAGGAGGGGGAGCGCGATGCTCTTCGCTGCGAAGCCCGCCGCGATCAGCCCGAGATAGAGCGCGGGCGACACATCGAGCTGCTTGAGGAGATACGGGTTCAGGAACGGCTGGCCCATCTGCACCGCGACCTGCATCGCGAGAAGGAGGGCGAGGAGCCGCGCATCCGCACGATGCCAGAACGCGGAGAGGAAGTGCCAGAGCGGAACACCCTTGTGCGCGGGCCACTCCGCGGGGTCGCGCTGCTTCCTGAGGAAGGGAATGCTCGCTGCACGCGCGGCCGCCGCCAGCGTGAAGAGCGCCGCGAAGCCCGCGAGCGCCCACTCGGTGCCGTGCGTCGCCTGCAGGATGACGCCCGCGATGACGAGCGCCGCAAGAAGCGTTGCCTGGCAGAGCCTGCTGCGGATCCCGAAGTAGCGCGCGCGGATCGCGGGCGGGAAGCAGAGCCCGATCCAGGTGTTCCACACGCCGCCCGCGCCGAGCGCGGCGGTCCAGTAGACGCCCGCCACGATGAAGAGCACCCACATCGGGAGCGCGCCGACGAGCGCGCCGACGATCATCGGAACGAAGCTCGCGACCTGCAGCAGCGCGCAGGTCTGGATCCAGCGCGACGGGCTCTTCACGCGCGCCGCGAGCACTGGCGCGAACAGCTGCAGCGTGGCCCCGACCAAGGGCGGCACGGCCGCGACGAGCCCCGCCGTGCGGTCGCTCGACCCAAGCGCCACCGCGAACGCGGCGAAGTAGGTCTCGCCTGTTCCGACCATGAACGAGTAGGTCATCCCGTCGCCCGTGCAGGCGTGGAGATCGGAGCGGAGTTCGGAATGCGGTCGAGCGCGGGCCATCCGTGGCGGCGGAGCGTATCACGCGCGGCGCGACAGGCGTGGCGCCGCACGGCGCGCGTCACTCGCTGGCGGGAGGCGGGATGGGAACGCCGTAACCGTCGATCGCGAGGTGGACGAAGTCAGGCGCGAGGATGGCGAGCGCGTTGTCCTTCATCTGGATCGACGCCCATCGGCCCGTCACGAACACCTGCGCGTCGCTCGGGTCGTAGTTGGCCGAGGCCTGCGTGTTCGGGCTCTTCCTGCCCGAGCCGCCGCGGCCCGCGCCGCTTCCCGAGGGCGTCGTGTGCTGCCGCGGCACCACCTTCCCGGTCGCCTCGTCGATGCGCGTGTCCGTCTCGGGCAGGAACGCCTCTGGCTCGCAGTGCGTGGCGATCATCCGCGCGAGCTCGCCGATCACCTCGTCGGAGTTGCGATGCTGGATCTCGCGGGAAGCTCCGCCCGGCGAACTTGGCCCTTCCCAGTCCGGCGGATCGATCGCGAGGTCCGTCGTGTCGTAGAAGCGCGTCTCTCGCGCCTCCTGCCGCGCGAGGTAGCGCCTCGGGCCCACCTCGATCACGCCGTTGTGGATCTGCCAGGTGCAGTCCGCCCCCGCGACCGCGCACAGCGCCTCGAGGAGCGCGAGCCCCTTCACCTTCCTGAACTCGAGGTCGACGAGGAGCTCGCCATCGATCCCGGGAACGGACGAACGACCCGTCGGGTCGGCCGTGAACACCATCATGTTGAGCTTGAGCTCCCTGCGCATCGCGCGCAGCGCGTCGATGAGCCGCACTTCCTCTGAAGGTGCAGGTCACCTCGGAGTGGACGAGCCGCCCGAGCTGCTCGAGGCGCCGATCTTCGATCGTCTCGGGCGTTGGCGCATCCGCGGGGCGTGTCTTGGTCCAGCGGCTGACAACCTCGATTACGCTTCTCGGCTCGCGGGTCCGTGCGGCCGCGGGTGCGGGCTGCGCCGTCGGCGGGGTCGCTGCAGGAGCGCTCGGACGCGTCAGCTATTCCTGGAAGGGGGCCGATGCGGCGAGCGGAGATGCGAGGGCGAGAAGCACGGCTGCGCCGACGAGAAACTCACGGGGCGGTCGGGGGGAATCCTGCATGCGACCTCCAAGGAAAAGGCGCCCCCGCCGAGGAGGGCACCTATTTGTACGCAGCGCCGTGCGGCGCCTTGTTCGATCCATCGTGTGCGGCCGCGGTGTTCACCGCGCGTTCGCGTTGCCAACGGCGCCGGTGACGGGCACGGACTTGAATCCGAGGTTGTTCACGATCGAGAGGCCGCTCGTGAAGGTCACATAGCGGCGCGCGGCGTTCGAACTCACGGCCTTCGCGGGGCGCTTGGGCGCGAACGGATAGCCATCGATCTGGCGGTGGATGTAGTCGGGCGCCGTGATGATCAGCACGCCCTGGTAGTAGCGCATCGACGCGGCCTCGCCGCCGTTGTCGGTCCAGGCCTCTGGCTCGCACTGCTCCATGATGATGTCCATGAGCTGCTCTGCGCGCTCGGTGTCGCTCGTGCGCTCGGGGTCCTCCCCGACATCGCCGATGGCGCTGCCACCGCCGCTGCCGCCGCCGCCGCCGCCACCACCGAATCCGCCGCCACCGCCGCCGAATCCGCCGCCACCACCGCCGAATCCGCCGCCGCCACCGCCACCGCCCTGGCCACCCTGGTTGCCCTGCTCAAGCGCGGAGCTCAGGCTGAAGTCGGGGGCGTTGTCGAACATGGTCGGCTCGAAGAGAAGGTCGCGGATCGGGTACATGCGGCGCTCGCGGGCCGCTGAGACGGAGAGACGGTCCTTCGTGCCCGCCTCGACGAATCCCTCGCGGATCTGCCAGGTGCAGGCCGTGTCAACAGCGCAGATATCGAGCAGACGCTCGAGCACGGTGAGCGCGGGTGCGTTCTCCATGACGAGGGAGATCTCCATCTCGGGGTCGATGCCGTCCGCGCCGCCCTCGCCTGCGTAGCGCACGACGAGCGGCACGCCCATCTCCTGCGCGACGTACTCGAAGGCCTTGCGGGCCTCGACGCGGTCGAAGTTCACGCTCACATCGGAGTAGAGGAGCGCGCCCAGCAGCCGGCCGCGGCTCGTGTCGTTCGCGAGATCGCGCTGGCGCTGCTCGCCGACGGCGCGGATCCGCTCCGCGAGACCCTGCGCGCGCGCCTCGGCCGACACGAAGCCGGACGAGACTGCTGCAATGACGGAGACGAGGGCGATGGAGGTGATCGAGGCGTTCATGGCGTGCTCCGAGAGGTCGGGTGGACGGTCACGAGAGGTCGGCAAACTGACCGAGATGCTGAATATACGGTCGGCAACTCACGCAAATGACGGCGAGGAAAGGGAAAATCCATCATTTCGGACCCGCTGCGCCGTCGAGCGGAGCGGCGGGGTCGGCGGCAGGGGATGCATTCGGGGCCAGCGCTCCGTCTCTGAAGACGCCCGATTCTGCCGCCGAGAGGAAAAAGAGGAGCGCTGCGGAGGTCGCCCCAGGGGGGCAGTCGTCTCGGAGGAGCGACCCGCGGACAAGCCCGCGGAGGGTGCGTGGGTTGCGGAAGCCGCCCACCCATGGATCCGTGGCGATGTGCTGCGCGACGAACCGGGCATAGGGAAGAAGGGCGGAGCGCGCGACGGAGTCTGCGGGCCATTCCTCGAGCGTGTGCGCTGCCTCGACCATGGCGATCCCCGTCATCATCAGCAGCGACTGCGTGTCGGCCACGCCGCTTGCAGAGCCCGGCAGGTCGATTCCGCCTGCGAGGTCCGCGGAACGGAGGTCGGCCGTGTCGACGGTGGTGCCGCTTCCGACCTGCAGTTCGGTGGCGAGCGAGGCGAATCGCTCGAAGAGCGTGCGGAGCGGGGCGCGATCCGCTTCTGCGAGGGTCGGCGAGGCCGCGAGGAACGCGATCGGCAGCGCTGCATCTGC
>JBIKTI010000212.1:0-5205 GCA_044348205.1 Phycisphaerales bacterium
CGTCGTCATCGACTCGATGACGCCGAACAAGCAGCTCGCGTCGATCTTCGGCATCTACCTCGGCATCTGCCTCGGCCTGATCGGCGCCTTCGCGGTCGGCACGCTCCTCGACACGATCGTGGCCGCATGGAGCCTGCAGGACAGCCTCGGCGCGATCTACCTGAATCTCATCAAGGTCTCGATCGGCCTCATCCTCTGCTACATCGCTGTGTCTGTCGTCATGACGACGAAGGACGACTTCCGCCTCGTCATTCCGTATGTCGAGTTCTCGAAGCAGAACCGCGGCGTGCGGCCCATGCTCCTCGACACGAGCGCCATCATCGACGGGCGCATCCTCGAGCTCTCGCAGACGGGTGCGCTCGACGCGCCGTTCGTCGTGCTCCAGGCGGTGGTCGACGAGCTCCAGCGTCTCTCCGACAGCCCCGACAAGGGCAAGCGTGCGCGCGGCCGACGGGGCCTCGACATGGTGGCGCGGCTCCAGGCAGCGCCGCGCATCGATCTCTCGATCGAGGACTCGTCGTTCGAAGGGACGAATGTCGACCGCGGCCTCGTCGAGGTCGCGAAGCGCAACGGCTACCGCGTGGTGACCACCGATGCTGCGCTCACCAAGGTCGCGGAGATCGCGGGCGTCGCCGCCGTGAACATCAACAGCCTCGCGGGGATCCTGCGCACGCAGTCGATCCCCGGAGACCGCCTCGAGATCGAGCTCGTCAAGCCGGGCGAGGGCCCCACGCAGGGCGTCGGCTATCTCCCCGACGGCACGATGGTGGTCGTCGAGGGCGGCGCCGCGTGGATCGGCCGCTCCGTGCACGCCATCGTGACCAACACCCTGACCACGAACGCGGGGCGCCTGATCTTCGCCCGCTTCGAGCCGGGCGACCCGCCTCCTCCAGGGACCCCCGAGAGCATGGCCGCGCGCGCGACCTCGCAGCCGAAGCACCGCGGCGACGCGCCCGCGCGCGACGACGGGAGCGGTGAAGGCGGCGACGCGCGCAGCCGCGGCCGCAATCCGCGGCGCTGAGCGCGACGCTTTCCTTGATCGCAGCGGGCGCACATCCGGCCCGAACGAAAGACGCCCCGCGAACCGACTGACCAGTTCGCGGGGCGGAGGAAGTTGCGGGAAGGCGCCGTGGCCTCGAACGCTTACCGACCGAGCGCGAGGAGCTGCGTGATCAGTTCGTCCGTCGTGGTGATGACGCGGCTTGCGGCCGAGTAGCCCGTGCTCGCGAGGATCATGTTGATGAACTCCTGCGAGAGATCGACATTCGACTGCTCGAGCGCGCTGCCGACGAGCCGGCCCGTGCCGAACTCGCGCGGACGCGTGACGAACGCCGTGCCAGAGTTCGGGCCGCTGCCGAAGAGGTTGTCGCCGAGGTCGACGAGGCCCTCTGGGTTCGTGAACTTGGCGATCGCGATCTGGCCGATCGTGCGCGTCAGGCCGTTCGTGAACGAGCCAGAGATGCGGCCGTCCTCGCCGATCGAGAAGTTCGACAGCGTGCCGATCGGAGAACCGTCCTGGAAGACGGCCGCGAGCGAGGAGCCCTGGTCGGCAAGGCTCGAGACGCCGTAGGTCTCCGAGTCGAGGTCGAGCGTGAGCTGCATGGGCGACACGGCGCCGTTGTCGCGGATCAGGGTCAGCGTCTGGTTGCTCGCCGACTCGAAGCGGCCCGCGTTGTCGAAGGTGACCTCGGCGAGGCCGACGATGCGGTTCATCGCGGCGGTGTCGTCGCTCTCCGCGACCAGCTGCCAGGTGGTGCCGCCCGAGATCGTGGTCGCCTGCAGGACGAAGGTGAGGTCGATGGTGACCGCCGTGCCGAGCGAGTCGTACACGATGAAGCTGGTGCGCACGCTCTCGCCGTCGGCGCTCGCGGTGCGGTTCAGCTGCAGCGGCTGCGCGAGGCCAGAGCCAGCGCCCGAGACGGTGATGCTCACAGAGTCGGGGCCGATCGACTGCGCGGTGCCTTCGTTGCCCGTGATGACGAGCTGTCCGCCCGCGTTGATGGTGACGGAGCCGCCGAGGTTCGAGCTCGCGCCGACATTGGTGTTGTCGAGGCCGAGCACATCCTCCATGAAGTCCGCGAGGTCGCCGAGCGTGTTTCCGAAGCCCTGCGCGCCCGCGACGGCTGTGCCGTTGAAGGCGAAGGTGGTGGCCTCGATCGACTTGCCGCCCTTCTCAAAGTTGTTGAAGGTGATCATCTTCGGGTTCGCGGTCGAGTCGAACGCGAGGAGCGAGCCGCCGAGCCCGTCGGACATGTAGATGTCGGTGGTTGAGATGTTGGTCGCGGCGGTCACGGGAATCGTGAGCGCTGCGTCGGTGAACCAGGCGCGGCCCTCGAGGACCGTGCCGGTGGTCGCGATCGCGCCGCCTGCGTTGAGGTTGCCGTTGAAGTTGACGGAGCGCGTCGCCTCGGCGACGGTCAGCGTTCCGATCGGGATCGAGATCGGCGCAAGGTTGCCGTCCTCGATGTTGAACTGCTCGTTCACCGCGTATCCGAGGACGCGCGCACCCGTCTGGGTGACCATGTCGTTCTGCGGATTGCGCAGGAAGTTGCCCGCGCGGGTGTAGTTCTGCGCGCCCGCCGAGTCGACGATGAAGAAGCCGTCGCCTTCGATCGCGACATCCGTGGCGACGCCCGTGCCGCCGATCGGGCCGTTGTTGAAGTTGCGCTGCGTGCTCGCGACCGTGACGCCGAGGCCGATCTGCGAGGGGTTCGAGCCGCCCGTCGTCGCGCCGGGCGAGGAGCCGAGCGAGAACGAGCGGCTGAAGCTCGGCGAGAAGGCCATGCGCGTCGACTTGAACGCGGTGGTGTTCACATTCGAGATGTTGTTACCGATCACATCGAGGCGACGCGAGTTCGCGACGAGTCCCGAGAGGCCGGTGAAGAGTGAGGTCGTCGATGCCATGCTGGAATCCTCCGCGTGGTGTGGCCGTCATGCGCTCGCGCGCCGCGGCTCCTGGTGCACAAGTCCGTCGTTTTCGCTGTCGTTTCCGAAGTCGTTCCCGATTTCCCGTCCCCCCGAGGCGAAGGCCTCGAGCTGCTCCGCGACTCCGCGCGGAGGAAGCGCCCGCGGCCCGAGGGCGCGCGCTGCGTATGCGGCGGTCTCGCCGCGGATCACGATCGCGGCGTCGACCTCCTCGAAGACGAAGTCGTCGCGCGTCTCTAGCCTCTCGAGGCGGCGCTCGGCCACCTCCGCAATGAAGGTGCGTCCCTCCGCGACGAGCACGGCGCGACGCGCGCCGCGGCCCTGCGCGAGGTCGAGCGCACGGCCGACCTGCGCGAGCGTCGCCGGCTCGAGCACTGCGCCGTCCGCGAGCACGGGCTCGCGCGCGCTGTCGATGCCGCCCGAGCCCGCGAGCGAGAGGAGCTCGAGGAAGCCCGCGTCCGCGGTGCTCGGCCTCGGCGTGGCGGAGATTCCGCCCGTCGGCCGCACGGCGGGCTCGAGTCGTCTGAGAAGCTGTCTGGGGTCGATCGTCATCGCGTCCGAGGGGGTGTCGTCGTCTGTCGTGCGGCGGGCGTCTCGTCCACCCGCGCGCGCTTCACGCGCGCATCACGGCTGCAGCGGCTCCGCGTCGATGTATTCCACGTTCTCCATGGGCACGACCCAGTTGTTGTGGAGGAGGAGCGAGATCTCGTCGCCTGCGCGGGTCACGCTCTTCACCTGGCCCGCCACGCGCTCGTTGTCGACGGTGAGGCCGCTGATGCGCTTGCCGATGAGGTTTCCCGCGCCTGCGAGCTGGTTCTGGAACACGATCGACTCGAGCTGCTTGCCCATC
Source organism: Phycisphaerales bacterium (assembly GCA_044348205.1). GTDB lineage: Bacteria > Planctomycetota > Phycisphaerae > Phycisphaerales > SM1A02 > QWPT01. The sequence continues at coordinate 3,776 of JBIKTI010000212.1, forward strand.
GAGATGTCGCTCTCGATCGAGCGGATCGAGTTCAGCTGCTCGAGGAGCGCGCTCGAGTCGTTCGGCGAGAAGGGATCCTGCTGCTGGAGCTCCGTGAAGATGATCTTCATGAACTCCTCGCTCGACATCTCGTTGAAGCGGTTCTTGATCGGTTGCGGCGCGAGCGGCGCGGGGGGGTTCGAGTTGAGTGCGCTCATGGGAGTCTCCGAGAAGTCAGGCGGCGCGTGTCACCGCGTTCCTCAAGCCGTTCATGCCGATCGCCGCGCCGCAGGCTTCATCGACGCCGAGTCGAGCGCGGAGGCGAATCCACCCTGCCGTCTGTCCGCGCGGCCTGTGTGCTCATGCTGGGTGCCAGGGTCACGGTCGCGGCGTCCCCTGCTCTCGCCGCCCGCGGCATCCTGGCGACGCTCGCCGCCGCGATCGCGCGCATCGGCGTTGCCGCCTTGATCCTGGCGCTGGTCAGCCGAGGACTGCGTGGCCGCCTCGGCCGTGCGGGCACCGTGGATGGTGATCCGCTCGACGGAGAGGCCTTGGGATTCGAGTCGTTCGCGCAGCATGCCGAGGTTCGCCTCAAGCAAGGCCCGTGCCTCGGCCGTGGCGGCCGTGAAGTCGGCAACAACTGCGCCTTGCGAGACCTGAAGCTCGATGCGGAGCTGCCCGAGCGCGGGCGGCTCGAGCCGCATGGTGATCGCGCCGCCGCGCTGGTTTGCGAGGATTCCGAGGCCCTTCGCTGCGAGCTGCGCGCCGGGCGTGGCGCCGTCCGAGGGCTGACGCGCAAGATCGGCCGCAGAGCCGCTTGCGCCGAGTGCCGTCAGGCCCGAGGAGATGCTTGCCTGCGCCATCGCGGGCGGAAGCGCGATGCCGGCGGAAGCGGCCGAGGTGTTGGTCGAGCCTCCACGGTCCGCGGCCATCGCGTCTGCCATCATGCGGGCGTCTGCGCCGTTGGCCTGGATCGCCGCGGGGCGCTTCTCGAGCGCCGTGGCGTTCCCCGCTGGCCGCGCCTGAAGGTCGGCGCCGTCGAACTCGACAAGGCCCTGCCCAAGCGCCTGCGCCACGCGCTCGGCCGCGAGATCCGCCTCCATGGCGGCGACGCGCGCGAGCGCGGGGTCGGCTGCGCGGGAGGCGGCGTCCGACGGCGACGAGGCGCGATCGGCGCGCGCGGCAAGAACCGCGTCCTCGAGCGCGCGAATCGCGGCGATGGCGTCGTCGGCTTCTGCACCGAGCGCGACGCCCGACGCGCTGGCGCGGCCGGCAGCGGCCGTCGCAGAGGCTGCGGATGAAGATCCGGTCTCGGTCGAGTTCGAAGGAACCCTTGACGCGGCGGGGGCAGCCGTGGCCGCGGCGAGAGGGCTTGTCGCCACGGCCGTTGCGGAGCGCGGCGCAGCCGTTGCAGCGGCGGAGGCGGCTGTGCTGGCTGCGGTCTGCGCGTT
>JBIKTI010000014.1:0-14889 GCA_044348205.1 Phycisphaerales bacterium
GCGGCTTGACGATGTCGAAGAGTCGGAACGAGAGGAACGCGATCGCACCTGTCGCGAGGATCTGCACGCTGTCGAGGCCCGCCCACGGCAGCCACATGAGCGCAAGCGATTGCCCGGCGATCTCGTCCGCGACGACTGTTCCAGGGTCCTTCTTGCCGTAGCGGGACTCCGCGAAGGAGCCCCACGCGATGCAGCCGACGCCGAAGACGAGCCCGAGCGCAGCCACGGCCATGTCGATCGCGCGCGGGTCTGCGCCAGCGAAGGCGAGAGCGACCGCGAGCACGACGGGTGGCAGCGATCCCCAGGTTCCAGGCGCGGGGCGGAGCTTTCCGAGCCCCATTCCCGTCACGACCCAGTCCGCGAGGCCCGTTCCGCGGGGCGAACTTGTCATGCTCGTCCCCCCGCATGCGCTTCGCCCGTGGTCGGACGCTCCCGTGGCACCGTCAGCGCGCGCTGGATGTAGGTGAGCGAACTCAGGACCGTGAGCGCAACGGTCGCGTAGGTCGACCAGTCGCGGGCGTGGACCTGCCACGCGGGTGGATCGGCCTGCGTGCCGACGAAGACGCACGCGCCGACGCAGAACGACTGCACGAACATCTTGATCTTGCCAGACCAGTCTGCGGGGAAGGCGACGCCGCGCGACTCCACGAACGAGCGGAGGCCCGTGACGAGAAGCTCGCGCAGCAGGATGACGACGACCATCCACGCAGCGATCCCCGAGCCGATCATCCCGCCCTCGACAGGCGCGAAGAGAGGCGATGCCAGGTAGATGAACCCGCCGAGCACCAGCATCTTGTCGACGAGGGGATCCATCACCCGGCCAAACGCGGTCACCGTGTTCCAACGGCGCGCGAGGTAGCCGTCGAGGATGTCGCTGAGCGCGGCGATCGCGAAGACCCCCATTCCCCACGCGCCGAGCCTGGCGACCTCCGTCGCGGCGGCCGTGCGGTCGATCCGCTCGAGGAGCAGGAAGAACAACACCGCAAGCCCCAGACGGGCCAGCGTGATCGCGTTGGGGAGGGTCCGTCGGAAGGACGCCTGCATCGGGAAGGGATCGTACAGACCCCCCTCCCTCGCGGTCATGCGCTTGGTTGCGGGAAATCGGAGCGAGCCATACATTCCACCCTTCGACCTCGTCGGCGGACGCCCTCTTGGTTGGCCCGCCCGTGCCATGCGGCGCGGCGGTGCGCCCGAGAACATCAGAGAACACGGCATGGATCGCCTCTTCCTCCACCACCTCCCTCCCGTGCCTGACCTTCTTTCTGCCCTCTGGCCCGCTGCGCCCTCGCTGCTGGCGGAGACTGCGTCCTCTGGTGGCCCCATCTCCCCTGCGCTCGTCCTCACGATCGCGTCTGCGATCAGCGCGATCGGGCTCGCGCTCCTCATGCGGCCGGGCCCGCGGGGCGTCCGGATCGCGGGAACCGTTGGAGGCCTTGCGGGCTTCTCGATTCTCGTCGTGGAGGTCCTCAAGCGCGCGGGCGAAGGCGACGGCGGCGTGCCGCCTGTGTTCCCCGTCGTGTTCGGCGCGATCGCGCTTGCGGGCGCCGTCCGCATGATCACGCATCCGCGGCCCGTGTTCGCGGCGCTCTACTTCATCCTCGTCGTCATCGCGACGGCTGCGATGTTCCTGCTCCTCGGCGCGGAATTCATGGCCTTCGCGCTCATCATCGTCTACGCGGGCGCGATTCTGATCACCTACATGTTCGTGCTGATGCTCGCGCAGCAGTCGCCTGGCGTCGATCAGGGAGCTGCGTGGTACGACCGCGTTCCGCGCGAGGCGGGCTCAGCCGTGATCATCGGCTTCGTCATGCTCGCGTCCCTCTCCGAGGTCTACTTCTCGAAGGGTTCGCAGCGGTTCCGCGACGACATCGCCGCGCGCGCCGAGGAGGAAGGCCCGCTCGCGGCCTGGCAGCGCCTCGACGCGATGCCGAAGCTGATGCTGGCGACGGCGCAGGCAGCGGCGACGGAGTCTTGGAAGGCCACGCCCGAAGCGGAGCGTGCCGCCGAGAAGCCTGTCGTGGAAGCGCTTGTCCGCGATGCACGCGGCTCCGCGCTGCGCGCAGAGCGCTCGGGCCTCGCGGACGGCATCACGGTCGAGGTGCGGTACGCGGACGGAAAGACGGGCCTCGTGCTGCTTCCCGACTCGATGCGCCCTGACAACAGCAGGCAGATCGGCGTCGACCTTGTCTCGCGCTACCCCGCGGGGCTCGAGATCGCGGGCGTGGTGCTGCTGATGGCGCTTTTCGGCGCAGTGATCCTCGCCCGCAAGCAGATCGAGCTCGGCGAGGACGAGCGGCGCGAGCTCGCGGGCATGCGTCGTCTCACGGTCGATGGCGAACCAGGCGGCATGGGAGGTGCCCGATGAACGGACTGATGGCGATGCACGACCCGATGACGGCGCTCTCAGCGCTTCCCCTTCCTGCAGTCCAGCTTCCCGCGGTGCTCGGCTCGACAGACGCCGCGCATGTGAACATGGCGCTCCTGATGAGCGCGATCCTCTTCGCCTGCGGGCTTGTCGGCTTCCTCAGCCGACGCAACATGATCATCATGTTCCTCTGCACGGAACTCATGTTCCAGGCCGCCGCGCTGGCGATGATCGCCTTCGGCAAGGTGCACCAGGACATCTCGGGGCAGGTCTTCGTGATCTTCATCCTGACGGTGGCAGCAGCCGAGGCGGCGCTTGCGCTTGGCCTGATCGTGCTGCTCTACCGCCGACGCGAGACGCTCGATTCCGAGGCGTGGAGCGAGCTGAAGGAAGCCTGAGCAAAGCCTGAGCAAAGACAGATCGACGACTGAACCGCGCGACGCACGCGACCTCCCCGAACCGAATCACGGTATCCGACATGCACGAACTCGCACGGACCCTCACCCAGTCGTTCCCGACGCTTCTCGGCGCAGACGAGCAGGCCTCGATCGCGCGCGCCGTCGAGGGCGCAGACCTCAGCTGGGCGGGCCTCATCCTCATCTTCCCCGCCGTCTCCGCGATCCTCTGCGGCCTCTGCGCCGTCCTGAAGATCAAGGGCAAGCTGCCTGGCGCGATCACGGCCGTCTCGCTGCTCGCGGCCTTCGTGGTCACCTTCCTCCTCTACTGGAACTGCCCGACGGACGCGCCCCGCACGATCCACCTCTTCGACTGGATCTCCTTCGACTGGCTGACGGGCGCAGGCGCCGAGCCGTCGGCCTGGCGCGCGTTCTCCGCGCCGTTCGCGCTGTACATCGACTCGCTGACGCTTCTGTGGATGCTGTTCGTCACGGGCCTCGGCACGCTGATCGCGATCTACGCGACGGAGTACATGGAGGGCGATGTCGGCAAGGGCTACGCGCGCTTCTTCGGATCTGTGAGCATCTTCCTCTTCGCCATGGGTTCGCTCGTGATGGGCGGAAACCTCATCCTGCTGTACCTCGGATGGGAGGGCGTCGGTCTCGCGAGCTATCTCCTGATCGGCTACCACTACTCGAAGCCGAGCGCCGTCGCCGCCGCGAAGAAGGCGTTCATCATGAACAGGATCGGCGACCTCGGGCTTGCGCTCGCGATCTTCCTGATCTGGTGGAACTACGACACCGTCAGCTACGACGCGCTCTTCGCGGCGGTCGCAGCCGAGCCTGCCGCCGGCGCAAGCGACTGGTCGAAGGCCGCGATTCCGTTCTGCCTCATGCTCGGCGCGTTCGGCAAGAGCGCGCAGATCCCGCTCTATGTGTGGCTTCCCGACGCGATGGAGGGGCCGACCCCCGTGTCGGCGCTCATCCACGCTGCGACCATGGTCACTGCGGGCCTCTACCTCATCGCGCGGCTCTTCCCGTTGTTCGAGCTGCACCCGCTCGCGCTGCCGACTGTCGCGTGGATCGGGTGCGCCACAGCACTCCTTGCCGCGACGATCGGCATGGCGCAGTACGACATCAAGCGCGTGATGGCCTACTCGACCGTCTCGCAGCTTGGCTACATGTTCCTTGGGCTCGGCGTCGGCACCACCTTTGGCGCCGTCTACCATGTCTTCACGCACGCCTTCTTCAAGGCGCTCCTCTTCCTGTGCTGCGGCGCGATCATGCACGGCATGGCGGGGCAGCTCGACCTGCGCAAGATGTCGGGCCTCCGCAATGTGCCTGGGTTCCGCATCATCAGCTGGACCTTCCTCGTCGGCTGCCTCTGCCTCGCGGGCTTCCCGTTCACGGCGGGCTTCTTCTCGAAGGATTCGATCATCGCCGAAGCATTCGTCAGCGATGTGCCAGGCGCATCGGCGCTCGGCTTCATCGCGCTCTTCACGGCGTTCCTCACCGCCTACTACACCTTCCGCGTGTGGTTCCGCGTGTGCGGCGGCCCCGTGAAGTACGAGCCGGGCGACGAGATCCACGGCCACGGCGAGGCCGATCATGCGCATGGCCATGCGCATGGTCATGATCATGGCCATGATCACGGTCACGGTCACGGGCATGGTCACGGTGAATGGCACCCCCACGGGCCGCGGCTCGCCATCAACGGCGTGCTGCTCCTGATCTGCGTTGGCGCGCTGCTCGCCGCTGTTCCGTCCTATCTCCAGATGTCGGGACAGCCGAACTGGGTGCAGACGATGGTGACCAACTCGTCCGCCGTCGCGGGCGCCAGCGGCCACCATGGCGCGGGCGGCGCACACGCCCTGAGCTTCACGGGCATCGAGGATGTGCACAAGGCGACGAGCGTCGTGGCAAGCGTGGTCGGCGTGGGCGGCATCCTCGTGGCGCTCTTCTTCCACCTCGTGAATCGCGGTGCCGCCGACCGTCTGCGTGCGGCGCTGCTCTCGAACGGCCTCACGCGCTGGCTGCCGCTCCTCATGGAGAACAAGTGGTATGTCGACGAGGCGTACAACATCGCGTTCCGCGCGCCCGCCCGTGGCATCGGACATGTGCTCTATCTCCTCGACAAGCTGTTCATCGACGGGTTCATCGTGAACGGCGCCGCCAGAGTTCCCGCAGAGGTCGGCCGCCTCTTCCAGCCGCTCTACAACGGCGCCCTCCAGGGCTACGCCGCCACCATGGCGGGCGGCGTCGCGCTGATCGCAGCATGGATCTTCTGGGTCTGGCTCTCGGGCGGCTGACGCCCCTCGACCGCCCGCCACGGGCGACGCCCACTCTCCTGCAAGTCTTCCCCCGCCAGATCTCTCCCCACTGTCCTCGGATCGGACGATGCTCTCGACCCTGACCTACCTCCTCATCATCGCCCCGCTTCTGGCGGCAGGCATCGTCGCGCTCTCGCCCGCGCGGCTCGCCAAGTGGATCGCGACCTTCGGTTCGCTGGCGATCCTCGGCATCGCCGTTGCGTTCGCGATCGGCTTCCCGAACTGGGACGACGGCGGCTTCGCTCCCGCTGGCGCAGGCCTCGCAGTGATGCCTTCGCTCGGCGTCACGCTCTCGCTCGGAACCGACAGCGTGGGGCTTCTCCTGATCCTGCTGACGACCTTCCTGATGCCGCTCGCGATGATCGGCTCCTTCAGCGCCGTTCGCGAGCGGGAGCGCGAGTACTACGCGTGGTTCATGGTGCTCGAGGCTGCGATGCTCGGCGTCTTCCTCGCGCAGGACGCAATCGTCTTCTACACGGCGTACGAGTTCACGCTCGTGCCGATGTACTTCCTCATCGCGATCTACGGCGGGCCCGAGCGCCGCGCGGCGAGCGTCAAGTTCTTCCTGTACACCTTCCTCGGCTCGATGCTCACGCTGTCGGGCGTGATCTACATCGCAGCGCAGCGCATGCTCGAGACGGGCGCGTGGAGCTTCGATCTCTCGGAGCTCGCGGCATTCTCCTCGGAGAGCCTCTCGGGCGGCGAGCAGTTCTGGGTGTTCATCCTGCTGATGGCGGGCTTCGCGGTGAAGGTGCCGTTCTTCCCCGTGCACACCTGGCTGCCGCTGGCGCACGACCAGGCTCCCACCGCAGGCTCTGTGATCCTCGCAGGCACGCTGCTCAAGCTCGGCACCTACGGCGTCTACCGCATCGCGCTGCCCGCCGCGCCTGTGGGCGGCGTCGAGCTCAACCAGGTGATCGCGGTCCTTTGCGTGATCGGCATCGTGCACGCCGCGCTCATCTGCTGGGTGCAGCACGACGCGAAGAAGCTGATCGCCTACAGCTCGGTCAGCCACCTCGGCTTCTGCATGCTCGGCCTCTTCTCGCTGAACTCCCTCGGCGCGACGGGTTCGGTCATGTACATGATCAACCACGGCCTCTCGACGGGCGCGCTCTTCCTCTGCATCGGAATGATCTACGAGCGCTACCACACGAAGGACATGGACCAGCTCGGCGGGCTCTTCAAGCGAATGCCCGTGTGGAGCTTCTTCATGGTGTTCTTCACGCTGGCGAGCCTCGGCCTCCCGGGCCTCAACGGCTTCATCGGCGAGTTCCTCTGCCTGATGGGCGCGTACACGGCGGAGCCTGGCGCCATGACGGGCTACCCAGGTCTTCTTGGGCCATGGTGGGCGCTCGTCGCAGGCCTCGGCCTCGTGCTCGCCGCGATGTATCTCCTGATCATGCTCGGAAAGCTCGTGTGGGGGCCGCTCCGCGAGCCGAACGCGCATGGACACGGCAATGCGCATGGACACGCGCATGGACACGCACATGCGCATGGGCATGGACACGGCGACGGCCACGGCGCCGATCACGGCCACGGCGCTGCGCACGCATCCGACCTCCCTGCGGACCTGAACGCCCGCGAGATCGGCATCCTCGTGCCGCTTGCGGTCCTTTGCCTTGCGATCGGCTTCTACCCAAAGCCCATGCTCGACGCGATCTCACCGAGCGTCGACAAGGTCCTTGCGGCGTACCCAAAGCATGTCGAGCGCTATGTCCGCGAGGGCACCCTGCTCGACGGAGAGGACGCGGCCCCGCAGGGGGTCGCCGTCTCCACGCCGAGCGTCCGCTGAGCGCATTTCCCCGACACCCGACTGAACGAACCCAAGCTCGATCCGATGGACACCCTTCCTGCACTCCTCCTCGCCGCAGCCCCCATGGGCGCGAAGCTCACGCTCATCGCGCCTGAGATCCTGCTCTTCGCAGGTTCCGTGGTGGTCGCTGTCCTCGGTCTCTCGCGGACGACAGCGATCCGCCGGGCCGTTCCGTTCGTGACCGCGCTCTTCCTCGCGGGCTCGATCATCGTGACGGCGCTCGTCTACAGGTCTGGCGCAGTCGCGGAGAGCGGGCTCCTGCTGCCCGCCCTCGGCGGTTACGCGAAGGCGCTGATCGCAGCCATCGCCATCCTGCTCGTGATGGTCGTGGGTTCTTCCATCGATCGGAAGCTCGAGGAGGCCTTCGAGACGGGGCGCGCTCCATTCGATCCGATTCGCACGATGCGCGGCGAGTACTTCGCGTTCTTCCTGCTGTCGATCGCGGGAACCATGCTCATCGCGAACGCGAGCGACCTGATCTGGCTCTTCCTCGCGCTCGAGCTCGCGAGCCTTCCGACCTATGTCATGGTCGCCGTCAGCCGCGGAACGCGCCGCGCCCAGGAGGCGGCCGTCAAGTACTTCTTCCTCGGCGCGCTCTCCGCAGCGACCTTCCTCTACGGGTTCGCGCTCCTCTACGGCGCGACGGGAACCCTCGAACTCGCGCCGATGCGCGACGCGCTCGCGCAGCAGGCGGCGGCAGGCGGCCTGCCGACGCTTGCGATCGTCGGCGGCGTGCTCGCGATCCTCGGCATCGCGTTCAAGCTCGCGGCCGTGCCCATGCACTTCTACGCGCCCGATGTCTACGAGGGCGCTGGCAACGGAACCACGGCCTTCCTGGGCATCATGCCGAAGATCGCGGGCGTGCTGGCGCTCATCGTGCTGCTCTCCGTGTTCGGCTGGAGCGGCCACGGCGTGATGGAGGCCGGCCAGTACATCGCCGTCGACGGGCTTCCGCTCTCCCTCAGCGCCGTGCTCTGGATGGTCGCGGTGCTCACGATGGTCCTTGGGAACATCGGTGCGCTCCTCCAGCGCAATGTGAAGCGCATGCTCGCCTACAGCTCGATCGCGCAGTCGGGCTATCTCCTCATGGGCGTGATCGCGGGGCCGAAGGCGGGCTTCGATGCAGTGCTCTTCTACCTGCTCGGATATGGCGTGATGAACACGGCGATCTTCGCAGTGCTCGCATCCCTCGAGCGCAACGGCGAGGAGGTCGAAACCCTCGACGACCTCGCTGGCCTACGGCTGCGCCACCCCGTGCTCGCGTGGATGCTCGCGATCTCGGCTGTCAGCCTGATCGGCATGCCGCCCCTGATCGGCTTCTTCGGGAAGCTTGCCCTGTTCTCCGCGGCGTTCGAGGCTGGCCAGACCGCCCTCGTCATCATCGCCGCTGTGAACAGCGCGATCGGCGCCTACTACTATCTCCAGCTTGTCGCGGTTCCCATGCTCGGTCAGCCGACCGCTCGCACGGAGTCCGTGCAGACTGTGCCCAGCGCATGGCCTCGCCTCGCGGCGATCATCTGCGGCGTCGGTGTCGCGGCACTGCCCCTCGCGCTGCCCCAGCTCTTCGAAGCAGCGTCAAGCGCGACTCCTGAGAACAAGAGCTCTGCGCGGGCTGCCTCCGAGCCGTCCGAGGCCGGTGTTCCCGCGGAAAGCGCGGCCAGCAAGCCTGCTGCAGGCGTTGCGGCGACAGTGGCTACCGAAGTGAACGAGGCCGGCCTGGCCGGTTGAGTCTCTTCCTGCTCGGCTGGCCGTGTTCTTGCCTGTGTTCTTGCGTGTGTTCTTGCAAGTGTTCTCGCGCGGCACCTCCCGCCGCGTGCGGGGCTTTCGCTGGCTGCCCGAGCGGATCAATGGATCCAAGAGCACGCGGTGCCAAGGCGACACAGCGCGGCATGCGCCGCTGTCCACTTCCCCTGCATCCGTCGAGATAGGAAACGCGACCGGCAGGAATCGAACCTGCAACCCCGAGCTTCGTAGGCTCGTGCTCTATCCAATTGAGCTACGGTCGCACGCGAGTCGGAGAGTATAGCGAACTTTCACAGGCCGTAAAGGCCTTCGAGTCCGCGGGATTCACGCTACTTTCCGCACGGCCCCCACGCGCTCAGGAGCGCAGCGAGATCCGAGGCGCCGACAGAGCCATCGCCATCGAGGTCCGCGCCGCCCGTCGCTCCCCAGGCGCTCAGGAGCGCAGCGAGATCCGAGGCGCCGACAGAGCCATCGTCGTCGAGGTCCGCGGGGCATGCGGGCGGCGCCGGCGGCTGACGCTCGAACGCGCCGCGGTCGACGATCGGAGCCGTGCCCGCGCCCGTGTCTGCCACCTCTGGGTCGTCCGCGAAACGGGGCAGCCCGTCGAAATCGATCACAGTTCCCGCTGGGACGGCCGAGTTCGATCCCGAGTCGATCGCGGGTGAACCAGGCTGCAACCTGAAGTCTCGCGCGGCCTGGTTCACGAAGCTGGGGTTCGCATTCAGGTTCGCGGTGCCCGTGAAACCACCCTGCACGATCGAGTACGACACGCTGCTGGTGCCGCCCGAGTTCGTGATCTGGTTCGCGGCGGTCGCACCGCCCGGGCCGGTGTTCGCCCACAGGATGCAGTTCACGAAGCTGGAGGATCCGCCTGTGTTGATCACGCCGCCCGCGAGGCTGGTCGCGTTGTTGGCGACGAAGGTCGAGTTGCGCGCAGTCACCGCACTCGAGTTTCCGATCCACAGCGCGCCGCCGCCGTTCGAACCCGTCGCGGTGTTGCCGCTGAAGATGCAGTTCGTGTAGCGGGTCTGCGAGCCGCCGAAACTCTCGCACGCACCCGCACGGGCGGCGCTGTTGCCGATGAAGACGCAGCGGTTGAAGGTCGCAGAGACATTGTTCATGTCGAACGCACCGCCGAACGAGCCGCCCACATTCGACTCGAAGCGGCAGTCCTCGAAGGTCGCCGCGGCGGTGAAGATGTAGACCGCGCCGCCGCCGAAGGTGCAGCGATTCGCTGTGAAGAGGCAGTTGCGGATGGTCGGGCTGCCCGAGTTGAGGATGATCAGCGCACCGCCCTTGTCGTAGTTCGACGCGCTCGCGCCGTTGGCGTTTCCCGCACGGAGCGTGAATCCATCCAGGATCGCGGTCGCGTTCGCGCCAGACCCGACGAAGAGGTGGTAGCTGTTGTCGGTGAGATTTGCGGTCCCGCTGTCGTTCCCGAGCAGGTCGCCCGTGACGACCGTGGGATTCGCGGCGAAGTCGCGCTGGTCGCGGCTCGTCTCCACGCCTGTGAAGCCGCCGTAGATGCCGACGCCCGACTTGAGCGTCATGGCCACGGTGCGTGATGTCGTGGTGGTCGGCTTGTAGGTTCCCGCACCGACCCAGATCTCATCGCCAGAGACGCTCGCGGAAAGCGCCGCAGCGAGCCCGCCTGCGCCTTGATGTGCGTTCTCCCAGCTTGTGCCGTTGTTGGCGCCAGTCGTCAGGTCCGCTCGGACGAAGCGGACGGCTGCGGAGACCTCCGCGGCACCTCCGAGAAGGACCACCACTCCGACCGAGAGCGAGGCGAGGCGATGGGCGAGTGACGCGCGGCTGATCCGCGGCGAGGAGAGAAGACGGCTGGACATGAGTAGGCTCGGGACGGTGGGTGTCGGGCTTGAACGACTCGCGCGACTGCTGCGCGTGGCGCAGACTCCGCACACCGCCCTGCGCGGCTGCGGGAAGAACGCAAATGTAGCCTTGGGAGCGACAAATCCCATTCGTCTCGCGGGGCGACGGATGGAATCGTCTGCCTCCGCCCTGCTTGAGGCAGGTTTACGGACGCTTCGAGGCGCGGAGCAACCTACTCTCCTCCGCATCGAAGGCGACCGCCGTGCCAGAACCAACGCCCGCTTCTTCCGGCCCTCTCCCACCCTCTCGCCCAGCGACGCCGACCGAACGGGAGGCGGATCTGCTGTCGGGCGAGTTCCTTCCCGCGCCGCACTCCGCGAGTCCGCGCTCTGCATTCCGACGCACGGCGCTCTTCGTCCTTGGTCTCCTCATGCTTGTGGCGGGAATCGTGCTCGGGGTGCTCCCCGTCGTGCCTGGGTTCCCCCTCATGATCGCTGGACTCCTGATGATGGCTGCGGGAAGTTCCGTGACGCGCAGCCTGCTCAACCAGGCCGAGGAGAAGCTGCCGCGACGGCTTCGCCTCGCGCTGCGAGGCGTCATGCGGCGTTGCAGGGAGCCCCGTAGAGTGCCGTGATGGACCAAGGCGACGCGCGCTCTGACAGCCCCGCCCGGGCCGACCCCGCCCCGGGCGACCTCGACCCTGCCGACCTCGACCCGCTCGATCGCGCCTGGCTCGAGCGACGGTCGTCGCTCGGGCCGTTCCTCCTCGGCATCGGGGCCATCGCGACGGCCCCCTTCATGCTCGGCCTCCTCATCGGCCCGCTTGGGCTTCGCGCGGGCATCGACAGTTGGCGCCGCGGTCAGCGGAGGCCTGTCGTCGCAGCGGGGATTGCGCTCAGTCTCGCGGGCGTCGTGGGAAGCGTCGCAAGCGCCCTTCTCTGGGGCGCGCTTCTCGTCACGGTGCTTCTTGGGCGCTCGGCCATGCGCGAGACAGAGTCGTGGCGTGGCCGAACGCTCGGGAAAGCCGAGATCCCCATCGTCGAGTCCGAGGTCGCGCAGACCATCTCGCTCGAGCCGAAGGAGGGCGACGAGCGCCTCGCGATCCTCTTCGTAGACGCCGGGTTTGGTCCAAGCGGAGAAGCCCTGCGCAACCTTCTCCACGCGACGGCGCTGCACGCGGGCTGCACAGTGCTCGTCATCGATCCACTGAGGCCGACTCGAGCGGTCGAGAGCTTCGTGCGTCGTGAGGTCGGCTCCGCCTCGGCCGCCTTCCTCATCGCGGGCGAATCCGCGTCGCTGCCTGAACCGCTCGATTCCGTCGCAGGTTTCCCGACGCTCATCGTGCTCGACCGCGAGCGCCGCGTCGAGGCGGCCGTCGTGGGAGTGAGGCCGCTCGAGGAGGTCGAGCGGCTCGTGCGCGGCGTGCAGCGCGATGGCGAGGAGGCACCGTGACGCAGCGAGTCCCCCGCCTGCCACGCAGGGTCTCGAAGTCCGATGTGGGGATCGCCACGCCGATCGTCGGGATCGATGTCGAGACGGCGTGCCCGACGCGCGGCGCCGTGTGTTCGATCGGCGTGTCGGTCGTCCAGCGTGGCGCCGTCGTGCGCGAGCGTCACTGGTACATCGACCCAGGCACCCGTTTCGACCCGCGCTTCATCGGGATCCATGGCATCACGCCCGCGCAGGTCGCGGGGGCGCCGAGGCTCTCCGCTGCCTGGAGCGACATCGATTCATTCCTCTCGGCGGCGATGGCGTCGCTCGCGGAGCCCACGCTCTTCGCAACGCTGGAAGGCGCGCCCGCACCGCTCTTCGTCGCGCACAACGCCCAGTTCGACCGCACACAGATCGAGTCCGCGCTCGGGCGCGCCCTGCCGTTCCCGATCGCCTGCACGGTGGCGATGTCGCGTCGCGCATTCCCGAAGCTCGAGCGCCACAACCTCGCCGCAGTCTCCGCGCACCTCGACATCGCGCTCAGGCATCACGACGCGCTGAGCGACGCGCGGGCGTGCGCGCTCATCGCCCATCGCTGCATCGCGCAGGCGAGCTGAGCGGACGCACGGGGCGGATCCGCGCAAAAGCAAACACGCCCCGGCGGGTGCCGAGGCGTGCTTCGAGTGGACCATACTGGACTTGAACCAGTGACCTTCTCCGTGTCATGGAGACGCGCTAGCCAACTGCGCCAATGGTCCCTTGGGCGCGGGACTGTAGCACGATGTCGCACCGCTTTGCAAGTGCGCGCACAAAGTCGCGCAGGGAAAGCGCTTGCGAGTCCGCGTCGATCGGAGCGGCGTCCGCCGTCCTCGCGCCGAGTTGCGCCGAGTTGAAGCGCTTCGCGCCCCGTGATGTACCGTATGGCGTACCGCTTGGCGTACCGATCTCGACCACCTCGAGAGCCCTTCCCGAGGTGCCTTCCGCCGCCAGTTGCGGGGCCCTCGCGAGAGCCGTCTCGAGCGCCTGGCGCTCATCGTGAAGCGTGAGGTGGTGGTAGTGCTTCACGGTGGTCCTGTAGTCGCTGTGGCGCATGATGCCCTTCGCCACCTGGGGCGCGACTCCCGCCGCCGCGAGGCGGGTCCCGAGCGTCCCGCGCAGCGCATGGAAGTCGATCACCCGCCCGCGCTCGTCGCGCTCGGCGACACGCGCCCGCTCGAGGTCGCGGCGGAAGGTGCGGTGAGTCGGCACCTGATCGAACACGCGCCGCGCCGCTGCACCGACGAGCATCGGCCGCGCGGCGCGCAGTTCCTCGGCGAGGGCGGGGAGGATGTTGAACTCGTCCGCCTTGCCCGCCTTCGTGTTCCGCACCGTCCCGATGCCGCGCTCGAGGTCGAGGTCCGCCCAGGTGAGGGACCTGATCTCGCCCTTCCTGAGCCCCGTCTCGAGCGCCAGGCGGTAGATCAGCCGCCGAGGGCCTGCGGCCGCGAGGAGCGCCTCCTCCTCGGCCTCGGTGAGCGCGCGCCGCGCGCGCCGCCGATCGAGGGCCTCCTTGCGGCGCTTCGCCATGCGCCCGAGCCGAGAGAAGTCTCCTCGGCCGTCATCGGTCGCCCAGGCCGCGAAGGCGAGGATGTATTGACGCTGCGTGTTCGCCGTCCGAGCCGAGCGTCCCTCCTCGATCCTTCGGTGCATCACGCGCTCGATCAGTTCCGAGTCCAGGTCGCGAAGCATCGGGTCGCGGCGCAGGATCGACCTCGAGAGCCGCACGAAGGTCCCGAGGATCGAGCGCCTCACGCGCATCGTGCCCGCCGTGCGCGCCTCCTGGCGCTCGAAGGCCTCGAGGTACTCGGCGAGGTGTTCGCGCAGGGGCCGCGCAAGTTGGTCGGCCATGCGCTGCGCGCCAGGTGCCTCGAGCCCCTGGCGGACCCGCGCCTCGCGCTGCAAGGCCTGAGCGAGGATCGCCTCGGCGTCACGGCGGTCGGTGGTGCCCGTCGATCGCTTCCTCTCGCGGCCATCGGCCCCCATGAAGCGCATCGTCCACTTGCCGTTCGGCTCGCGGCGCAAGCCGCCCGTGCCCCTCGCGCGACCGATTCTCTTTCGTGCCATGACTCACCTCTTTCCTGTAGGTCGGCTGATCTTCGCCAACTTCGCGAACTTCGCCGTCTCTCCAAATGCCCCGAGCGGCGCGAAGTTCTCCGCTCGGGGCACTCTACCGCCTGAACTTCGCCACCCTGCGGGCCTATGGGAGATGGCGATCTTCGCGATCCTCGCGAAGTTCACTCGGCTCCTTGTCCTCGAAGAACACCCAGGTCCGCCCGTTCCGCCTGCGCTCCTTGCGCCGATGGAACACGCCCTCGGCCTCGAGGACCTTCATCGCCTCCTGGACCGTCTTCTTCGCGAGGCCCTTCTCCTCGACAAGGACGGACTCGAGCCGAGCCGAGAGCATCGCGCCATCGTTGAGGGCGAGGACATCGCTCGCGGTGCGCTTGGCCTCCTCCAACTTGCTCTCGCCCTTCGCCTGGCGCTCCTCGCGCGCGCGGCGGGCCTTCTCGCGCATGAAGTCGTTCGCGTCCATCTCCTCGGTGCCGACCACCGTGACCGCCGCCTTCGCGCTCTCCCCTCCCTCTCCCTCGACGGTGAACTTGAGCGCGCCGAGAGGCGCTCGGATGTTCACCTTCATGTCGGCGAGGTAGTGCGCGAAGGAGCCGTCCTCCTCCTTGAGCCGCCCGACGAGATACACCGTCCGCGAGATGCCGACGATGGCGCGCGCGCCGCTCGCGGTGTCCTGGGCGTCCGAGACATCGCTCCGCTTGTTCGTATGCGTGACGAGAAGGACCGCCGCTCGGTGAGCCTGGGCAAGGCGCTTGAACGGGGCGAGGACCTCGCGGGACTCGACATCGTCGTTCTGATCCTTGCCCGCGCCCCAGGCCGAGTTCACGGGGTCGATGATGATGAGATCGGGCGCGCTCTCGATCACCTTGCGCT
>JBIKTI010000213.1:0-5186 GCA_044348205.1 Phycisphaerales bacterium
CCCATCATCGTCGAGAACGGGTTCGAGAGCTTGAACCAGCCCGTCGCCTCCGCCTGGTAGAGGCGGCGTTCGTAGTTGCGCGCTGCGCTCGAGTCGGCGAGCCATCCTCGGTCGGCGAGGAACGCCTCGCGCGTCTCCTCGTAGAACGCGACGGTCGCAGGGTGCTCGACCAGCACCTGCGCGAAGCCGCGCACAGCGAGGAGCGCGATCACGCCGAGGAGGACCGCCAGCGCCGCCGCGCGGAACGAGCGGTCTCGGACGAGGTGCGCAAGCGCGACAGCGGCGAGGATCCCCGCGATCCAGGTGTCGGTGCGGAAGCCGTTCTCGGGAATGATCCCCGTGTGCGTGTGCATGACGGCCACGGGCACGGGAACGAGCGCGAGGAAGACGAGCGACCAGTGGATGCCGCGCCGCGCCAGCAGTTCGCCGAGAAGCGCGAGCGACGCTGCGAGAAGGAGCGCGAGGTCGAGCGCGTGCGAGCCTGCCGCATCGAGCGAGAGAAGCGGCATCTGGTCGCGCGCGGGGTCGACATCCGCGAACCACACGTTCGCCTCGATCGAGACCATGCCGCGAATCGCGGCCACTGCGACGATGCCGACGAAGCCCGCGACGCGCAGCCCGTCCGCCTTCATCGCGGCGCGTCTCCCCTGCCCTCGTCGGACGGAGGCTCGATGCGCGCCACGCTCGTCTCGAGGACAAGCATCACGAGGAAGATCCCGAACAGCTGGAGCCCGACGAGCGCGGCCTGCCACGGCTTCATGAGGCCGAGACCGATGCCGCTCATCGCCGTCACGGCCGTCAGCAGCCAGAGCACCACGACCGCGCGCCGCTTCGAGAGCCCGAGCTGCACGAGCCTGTGCGAGATGTGCTCGGGCCCGCCGACGAACGGGCTCTTCCCGCGACGCACGCGCCACACCGTCACATAGACGCCGTCGTAGAGCGGCACCGCGAGGACGAGGAGCGGCATGAACACGCCGTACCACGCCGTGCCGAGCGCATAGTCGGCGTGCGTGGCGTCCACGAAGGTCGTGCGCGCGGCGAGGCAGGCGAGCATGTAGCCGATGAAGAGCGACCCGCCGTCGCCCATGAAGATCCGTGCGGGCGGGATGTTCCACACGAGGAACCCTGCGAGCGAGCCCGCCAGCAGCGCAAGCGCCGACGCGATGAACCACTGGCCGTTCAAGACCGTCGCGGCCATGAAGCAGAGCGCCGCGACCATGCCGATCCCCGCGGCGAGACCGTCCATGTTGTCGATGAAGTTGACTGCGTTCACGATGACCACGATCCAGGCCACCGTGAGCACGATGCTCACGAACTCGCCGCCCGGGATCGGCTCGAGCAGGTTGTGCAGGAGCCTCACATCGGAGAAGAGCGTCGTGGCGGCTGCGACGCCGACCTGCAGGAAGAGCTTCGGCCACGCCGAGAGCGCGCGGCGGTCGTCGTAGAGCCCCATCAGGTGAAGGACGAGCGCACCGAGGAGGATGACCCCCCAGTCGCCTGCTGTCTCAAGCGCGCGCTCGAGGTGCGGCTCGACAGCAGGCGCCCATGCCACGACCTCGCCAGGAAACAGGACGAGCGCGGCGACCCCCGCGGCGATGGGGAGCATGGTCGACCAGAAGATCGCGACGCCGCCGATGTTCGGGACCTTGCGGAGCTCCTTGACATGCCCCTTCGCCCCCGGGGTGTCGAGGGCGCCGACGCGCATGCCGAGCCGCGCCAGGAGCCCCGTGAACGGAGCCGACAGCGCGAAGCCGAGGAGAAGAAGTCCGAGGACGATGCCGAGCATGGGCGCGCGGTAAGGTACACGCGATGAAGGCGCTTCGATCCGTGACCCTGTACTGCTCGAGTTCGCGCAGCCTCGACCCTCACTTCGCGGTCGCGGCGCGCGCGGCGGGCGAGATCCTGGCGCAGCGCGGGATCACGCTCGTCTACGGCGGAGGCGGCCTCGGGCTGATGGGCGAGGCCGCGCGCGCCTGCAAGGCCGCTGGCGGCCGTGTCGAGGGAATCATCACCCGCAAGTTCCTCGACCTCGAGCAGGGCTGGGACGGCTGCGACGAGCTCGTGGTGGTCGAGACCATGCGCGAGCGCAAGCGCCTCCTCATCGAGCGCGCCGACGGCTTCCTCGTGCTTCCTGGCGGCCTCGGCACCTACGAGGAGTTCTTCGAGACGCTCGTCGGGCGGCAGATCGGCGACCACGCGAAGCCGATCGCTGTGCTCGACGACCACAGCTACTACCTGCCGCTCAAGGCGCTCATCGACCACGCTGTGAAGGAGCGGTTCGTACGCGAGGCGGTCTGGGAGATCCTGCACTTCGGCACAGAGCTTGCGCCGCTCGTCGACTGGCTGGACGCCCACGCGAGCGCGCCCGTGCACGCGGATCCCGAGCGGTTCCTGCCGATGGGGCCGAAGACGAACCGATGAGCCCGAGCGCCCAGAACGCCTCCAGCGCCGACGCGCCTCCGATCGGCTTGATCGCGGGCCAGGGCCAGCTGCCCGTCGTGGTCGCGCAGGGAATCCGCGCAGCGGGACGCCGTGTCGCATGCATCGGCCTGCGCGACCAGTTCGCGCCTGAGCTTCCCGCGCTCTGCGACGACTTCGCGGAGGCGGGCGTCATCCAGCTCGGGCGGTGGCTCCGCCTCGCGCGGCGGTTCGGCATCACCGAAGCCGTCATGGTCGGCCGCGTCGCAAAGGCGCGCATGCACGACCCTTTCCGCATGTTCCGCCAGCTTCCCGACTGGCGCGCCATCAACCTCTGGTACCGCAAGCTCCGCCACGACCGGCGCAGCGCCACGCTTCTCACCGTCCTCGCCGAAGACCTCGCGAAGGAGGGACTCGTCTTGATCGACTCGACCACCTACATCCCCGACCACATGGCATCGGAAGGCGTGATGACCAAGCGCCAGCCGACAGACGAGCAGCGCGGCGACATCGACTTCGGCTGGCCTCTGCTCAAGCAGGTCGGCTCGCTCGACATCGGGCAGGCGATCGCCGTGCGCGAGAAGGATGTCATCGCGGTCGAGGCGGTCGAGGGCACCGACCGCATGATCGCGCGTGCGGGCGAGCTCTGCCGCAGGAAGGGCTGGACGCTCCTCAAGACAGCGCGGCCCGGCCACGACATGCGCGCCGATGTTCCCACGATCGGCGTCGCGACCATCGAGTCGATGCACAAGGCCGGCGGCGGCTGCATCGCGGTCGGCGTCGGGCGCGTGATCCTCGTCGACCGCCCTGCGGTGCTCGCCGCGGCCGACCGGCTCGGCGTCGCGGTGGTCGGCGTGCGGGATGCGTAGAAACACCTAGAAAACACGGGCTCTTCGCGCATCCTGACCGCGGCGGCGCGGCGCGGTTTCGGCTATACTTTCGGCTCTCCTCCGAGGAGGTCTGAAAGGACCGTTTTTCCGATGGCCGAAGGCGCAAACACTCCACCGACCGCGGGCGACGGACAGGCTCCGCAGCACGACAACATCATCGATCTCGACATCGACCGCGAGCTGCACGAGAGCTACCTCACCTACGCGATGAGCACGATCATGGATCGTGCGCTGCCCGATGTGCGCGACGGCCTCAAGCCATCGCAGCGCCGCGTGCTCGTGGCGATGAACGACCTCAAGCTCTCGCCGGGCAAGAAGCAGATCAAGTGCGCCAAGATCTGCGGCGACACCAGCGGCAACTACCACCCGCACGGCGAGGCCGTCATCTATCCGACGCTCGTCAACCTCGGGCAGGACTGGAAGACGCGCTACATGCTCGTCGACAAGCAGGGCAACTTCGGCTCGATCGAGGGCGACCCGCCGGCCGCGATGCGATACACCGAGGCGCGCATGACAGCCGCCGCGATGGCGCTCATGGAGGACCTCGACAAGGAGACCGTCGACTTCAAGGCGAACTACGACGAACGGCTCATGGAGCCGTGCGTCCTTCCGGCGAAGCTGCCGAACCTCCTCGTGAACGGCTCGTCGGGCATCGCCGTCGGCATGTCGAGCACGATGCCGCCGCACAACCTGCGCGAGATCTGCGGCGCGATCGTGGCGACGATCGACGATCCGCTGATCGGCGTCGAGCGGCTGATGGAGTTCGTGCCTGGGCCCGACTTCCCGACCGGCGGCATCATCATGGGCCGCCGCGGCATCATGGAGGCGTACGCCACGGGCCGCGGGCGCCTGGTCGTGCGCGGACGCGTGCATCACGAGAAGGTGAACCAGCGCGACGCGATCGTGATCGACGAGATCCCCTACCAGGTCTCGCAGGCGGCGCTCATCGAGAAGATCGTCGAGACCGCGAAGGAAGACCGCATCCAGGACATCGCCGATGTGCGCAACCACTCGGGCCGCGACGCCCGCACGCGCATCCAGATCGTGCTCAAGAAGGGCGCGGACCCTGCGGTCGTCGAGAAGCAGCTCTACGAGTTCACGCCGCTCCAGTCGAGCTACTCGATCCAGAACATCGCGCTTGTCAGCCACCAGCCGCGCACGCTGTCGCTGCGGCAGCTGATCCAGTGCTACATCGACCACCGCTGCGATGTCATCCGCCGCCGCTGCGAGTTCGAGCTCCGCCAGGCGCGCCAGGCCGCGCACAAGCTGGAAGGCCTGATCTACGCGGTCTGCGACATCGACGAGGTCATCCGCCTCATCCGCACGAGCCGCACGCGCGAGGAGGCGATCCAGCGCCTCATGGAGCGCGCGTTCCGCATCTCGAGCGACTACTCGCGCATCGACATCGTGCCCGCGCGCCTCGTCGAGCGCGCCGAGGCGCTTTACGCGGCCGGCAAGGGCGGCGTGTCGCTCACGCGCGTCCAGGCAGAGGCGATCGGCGCGCTGCGCTTGATCCAGCTCGTCGGCCTCGAGATCGAGAAGCTCGCGAAGGAGCTCAACGAGCTGCTCGCGACGATCGACGAGCTCGAGGCGATCCTCGCCGATCCGCGTCGCATCCTCGCAATCGTGCGTGAGGACACCACCGCGCTCGCCGAGCGCTTCGGCGACGACCGCAAGACCGCGATCGAGGGCAACGAAGCCGAGGACTTCGAGCTCGGAGAGCTCGTGCCCGAGCACACAGCCGTCCTCACCGTCAGCCACGCGGGATATGTCAAGCGCCTGCCGCTCGACACCTACAAGACGCAGGGCCGCGGAGGCACGGGCATCAAGGGCTCCGACGCCCGCGACGACGACTATGTCGAGCAGGTGCTCGTCTGC
>JBIKTI010000214.1:0-5178 GCA_044348205.1 Phycisphaerales bacterium
GGCTCCGCGCGCTTCGTCATCTACGGCGACAACGAACTGCTCCTCGCCGCCGCTGAACGCGCGCGCGTCCATCCCACCTGGTTCCGCGCATCGATCGACCACGCGCGCGACGGCAGCATGGTGCTCGGCGACCTCACCGTGATCGACTACGGCGTCGCGGGCACGCTCGGCAGCACGCATGAGCCGACGAAGTTCGGCGGCCTCGCCTCGAAGACCTTCGTCGAGGACGCGATCTCGGACGCAATGCGCCCCGCGGCCGACCCGCGTCGCATCGACGCCATCGTGACGGCGCCGATCTCGAAGGAATCATGGGCGCTTGCGGGCTTCCGCTGGCCGGGCCACACCGAGCTCTTCGCCGCGCGCACCCGCGCGAAGCGGCAGGCCATGGCCTTCGTCTCGCCTCGGCTCAAGGTCGTGCTTGCGACGACCCATGTGCCGTTGATGGAGCTGCGCAACCTCCTCACGATCGGGCGCGTGCACGAGCCGATCGTCCTCGGCGATGAGCTCTGCCGACAGCTGGGAGTCGCCGCTCCCCGCATCGCGGTGTGCGGCCTCAACCCGCACGCAGGCGAGAACGGTCTCTTCGGCGACGAGGAGATCCGCGTCATCAAGCCTGCGATCGACCTCGCGCGCGCGGGCGGCATCGATGTCCACGGCCCCTTCTCGGGCGACACGATCTTCATCGACGCAGCCGCGGGCGCGTGGGACCTGGTGGTCGCCATGTATCACGACCAAGGGCTGATTCCCGTGAAGCTCCTCGGGTGGGACAAGGCCGTGAACGTGACCCTCGGGCTTCCGATCGTGCGCACGAGCCCAGACCACGGCACAGCGTTCGGCATCGCGAGCCAGAACCGCGCGAGCGAAGGCTCGATGCGCGCGGCGATCGAGCTGGCCGTGAAGCTCGTGTCGCAAGGCATCGCACACGCGCCAACCGCGCGGTCCGCGCGGCCGGTCAACGCCGACGACATGGACGCTACTTGAGGAACGCGATCGCACCCGGGTACTCGAACGGCCGCTCGTTCGCGAGCGCGATGAGGCCGAGGATGCCGACCACGATGCCGTAGAGCCACACGGCGAAACCGATGATCACGGCGACGACGGGGCCGACCAGGGTGAAGAAGCACACGACGCCCAACACGAACGCGGCCAGCATGGCGAGCAGCATCGTGAGATGGCAGTTGATGGAGTTCCGAGCGTCGCGCACGATCTCGGGGCTCTGCGCGCCGATCGCCCACACAACGGCGGGCGCCGCGATCGCCAGGACCGGGACGAAGCTGTGCGCCAGCACGCTCGCGCGGCAGATCGCCGTCGCCACGCGCGGGCTGATCGGAACCCCGGCGCTCGGCAGAGAGGCGAACGAGCGGCCGCACACGGAGCAGTGCGCGGCGCCAGAAGGGTGCTTCGCGCCGCAGCGCTGGCAGTAGACGACGCCGTCGACCGCGTCGGGCGGCGGGCCAGCGGCGGCAGCGGGGAAGACCTCCATGATCTCGGGCACGGTCAAGGCCTGCTTCCAGCTTGCGCTGCGCGGGTCGTGCACCCAGGTCGACGGCCCGAGCGAGCCCGACGCGGCGAGCCGACGAAGCTCCTCGAGGTCGACCGGGCCCATCGTGGCGCCGCGCTGCGACCAGAACCAATTGCCGTCGTGTGCCTTCGTGCTGCCTGTGGCTTCATCCATGGCGTTCTCCTTCGACGAGACGATGTCCCTTTGGTTCCTTGCGCCAGACCTCTCGACGGAACCTCCCGATGCGACTTCCCGAGTCCTGAGCGCGCGAGTCGTGACTGCGCCGATCAGGGCCGCCTCCTTCCGAAGCGGACGCGCGCGCTTTCGCAACGCGCGCCGGGTTTCATGAGGCGGGCGACGCGCGGGGCGAGATTTCCGGGAAATCGCTCCTGCAAAACTGCGGTGAAATGCAGAAGGCTGAAGATCGCAGGGTATCTTCAGCGCCGCCTCGGGCACAACGGGTGACCGCAGGCGCAACGCTTCTCGGCTCGACACGCTCCTCGGGATCAGATCGCTCGCCCGCACGCGGCCACCGCGCGCGGCGGGTCGTCGTTCACGCGGAAGTCGGCCGCGGCGCAACCCTCAGGACGGGCGCACGGCGCCCGGGAAAGGACGGAGGCATGTTCCTCGACGGTATGGCATGGAAGGATCGAGCCAGCAGGGCGGTCGCGGCCCTCGCGGTTGTCGCGCTCGCAGGAGCAGCGGCTCCACAGGCGGGCGCAGATGTGATCGGCTCATGGAACCTCAACGGGCCCGAGATCGGCGCGGGCCCGATGGCGGCGTCCACGGGCTCGGGCATGCTCGACGCGACGGCGTTCGGCGACTCGCTCACCGTGATGCAGGGAACGCTCGTGGGCGCGCAGCCCGGCGAGACGGCAGGCAACGGCCTGGCGGTCGTGGGAACGGCGGGCAACGGCCTGGCGATGCGGTTCGACTTCGTGGATCTCTCCGCATTCAGCGGCGACGGCCTCACGCTCCAGTTCGCGACGCGGCGCTCGAGCACGGGCTTCTCGATGAACCGCATCGAGTACTGGAAGGGCCTCTCGTGGGTCGCACTCGCGGAGTTCACGCCGAGCACGACCGCGTGGGAGCTGAAGACCTTCGATCTCGCGGCTGCGGCGTCGGCCGTCTCGGGTCCGCTCGCCCTGCGCATCGTCGTCGACGGTGCGACGGGCTCTACGGGCAGCATCCGCTTCGACAACTTCGCGTTGATGGGGACGCCCGTGCCAGCGCCTGCAGGCGCGGTCGCGCTTCTGGCCCTTGCTGGGATCGTCGGGCGGCGTCGGCGCTGACGCCGCGCTGTGGCATGGCGCATCGTGCGGCCCGTCCGAGCGATCGGCGGGCCGCGCGGTGCGCATGGCGCGAGGTCGGTCGCAGATCAGATGTTGAGCCAGTCCGTGAACAGGAACTCGAAGCGCTGCAGGAGCAGCGTGATGCGTCCCATCACGGTCAGGCCGAAGGCGCTGCCGAAGCTGATCATGAGGAACCAGATGCCGACGCGGGCGGTCTTGCCGACGGCGCCCTTGTGCTCGACCGAGAAGAAGAAGTAGGTCAGCACGGAGAGGACGCCGACCACGCCGACCACGGAGCCCACGCTTCCCCAGAAGTCGAACATGCGGATCGCCTCGCCCGATGCGGCCACGCCGTCCTCGAAGACGACGAGCGGCTTCATGGCGGCGACCAGCTGCCGCATGAGGTCGGCCTCGATCGCACCGACGAGACGGATGCCCGCTGTCGTGCCGATCACGAACGCGATCGGCCAGACGGAGATCCAGCCGCCCTTCGGTGCGAGGCGCCAGAGCAGCATGAAGCCGAGGAGAAGAGGCACGAACGCAAGCGCGGCGTCGAGGCCTGGCGTGGCCGACACGGGCAGCGACGGCATGGCGTACTCGCGCACGAGCCCGGGCGCGAGCGAGCCGAGAAGCTGGGGCACGATCGTGCTCCAGAAGCCGACGACCATCCAGTATGCAGCGGAGACGCCGATCAGGACGCTCTCCGCGACCTTGTAGAACGGGTTGTCGCGGTAGACGAACGAGAGGATGAAGAGCGTGAGAAGCGCAGCCACCCATATCCCGAGCGAATCGATGGGGCTCGGCTCGATGCGGACGGGGCCGCCCGGCGTGATCTCCGCGCGGACGAGCTCGGCCTCGGATGCCTTGACCGACTCGCGGGTCTCCCACCTGATCGGCTCGACGCCGTCGACGCGGCGCAGCGTTCCCGCGGCAAGACCTGCGTCTTCGGGCGCGACCCACTTGCGCCTTCGGTCGGGGTTCTGGGTGGACTTCGGATCAGCGGCCACTGCCGCCGGCGATCCCTCGGCGGCGGCTTCCGCGGGGACATCCGCAGCGGCAGCGGGCGCAGTCTCCTCGACGAGCACGCGCTCGACCGTGGTCACCACGGCGAAGCGCTTCGCCATCCCCTCAGGCCGCATGAAGGCGTTGAGCGAGAGGCCCACGATGCCGAAGACAGCGAGGGCGATCCACAGAAGGTTGTTCGGGCGCTTCGCGGGCTGCGCTCCATCACGGTTCGTGTCGTTCATCGGCCACCTCCCTGCGTTCCGCGCGAGGCGATCATGGCGATGTTCCCGAGGATGATCAGCGCGATCATGAGAAGATGCGCCACCAGCTGCGGGCCCATGCGGATGCGGCCTTGCTCGAGCCGCTCGGAGTTGCGGTCAACGGGGTACTTCTCTGTGACGAGCGTCTCGTACTCGGCTGCGCCCTTCACGGCGACCAGGAGGCCGTTCAGCTGCGCGGGGTAGTACGGAAAGAGCTGGCTGGCCTGGACTCCCGTCGAACCCGATGTCAGGCGTGCATCGGGCTTCATCGCCTCGCGGCCGTACTGCACCCACTCCTTCGCGCCCGGGTAGCCCGCGGACACTGTCGAGACGAGGTCGAACGAGCCGAGGTCGCGCACATCCGCGATGAGCGGGAGCCCCGAGACGGCCGCGCCCGAGGCGTCGGTCGGATACGCCTCTGCGACATTCGTCGTGAGCACCTTGATGACGCCCTCGTTGCCGGCCTTGAAGCCAAGCTGGACATAGTCGGCGCCGTACTCGTACTTGTCGCCGTGGTACTCGAGCAGGACCTCCTTGATCGCCTGATCCGCCATCTGCTTGCCGAGGGGCCACAGCGCCATGAAGACGATCTTGTGGCCCTTCGAGCCGCAGTGGTGGACGAGCGCGTTCGCCATCGGCTGGAGCTCTGCCTTGCTCGCGGGGTCGAAGTCGAAGCTCAGGAGGACGCGCGAGCCGTCGGGAAGCGACTCGATCGCGTCGAAGGTCGCGCGCGCCATCGGCCCAGGCACCTCGGGGAAGCGCAGCTTGAGCAGGATCGGCACCGCGATCGAGAGTCCCATCGCGAGGAAGATCCAGCGGCGGTCGAGCCGACCGACGCGGACGAAGAATCCGCGCATGCCATCTGGGGTCTGTTCTGTGTTCTTGGTGGTCATGGTGGCCCCGTCAGGTCTTCGAGAGATAGCTCTTGTCGATGCCGAAGATGAGGCGGAGGCTGGTCGCAGCCACGCCGAGGGCGATGCCGATGGTGATGGCGCGCATGCCCGCGGTCTGGATGTGCTCCGTGATGCCGCGCTTCATCACATCGAGCCGCAGGAACGAGAAGACGCTGTCCTCGGGGATCCATCCCGTGAGGAACATGCCCGCTGCCGTCTGCGAGAGA
>JBIKTI010000215.1:0-5156 GCA_044348205.1 Phycisphaerales bacterium
GACCGACATGAGCGCGTCCTCGTGCTCGATCGAGAGCACATGGTCGTAGCCCTGGCGGCGCAGCATCGAGATGAACGGCTTCCAGAACTCGTGGCCGTGGCCGTAGCCGCAGGTGCGGAAGCTCCACGAGCGGTTGTTGAGGTCGCCGTACGGACGCGCGTCGTTGTAGCCGTTGATGCGGCCCTGGTGGAGATGGAGCTCCGTGTCCTTCGCGTGGCAGTAGAAGAGAAGCCCCGCCTCGCCGAGGACGCGCGCGCTCTCGATCGGGTCGATGCCCTGCCAGAAGAAGTGCGACGGATCGAGGTTCGCGCCGAGAATCGGCTTGCCCTTCAGGCCCGAAGCCTTCATCGCCGCAGCGCTCAGGCGGATGAGCGTGTCGGGGTTGTAGACGCAGAAGCCTGGGTGCGCTTCCCACGCGACCTTCACGCCGTGCTTCGCGCAGAGGCGCGCCTGCGCAGACCAGTACGGCACGAGCACCTGCTTCCACTGGTAGTCGAGAATCGCGCCGTAGTCGGGTGGCCACGCGCAGGTGACCCAGTTCGGCGTCTTGTCGGCCTTCGTGCCGCCCGGGCAGCCCGAGAAGGTGATGACGACATCGGTGCCGAGCGCGGGCGCGAGCTTCACGGCGTTCACGAAGTCGGTGTGGTCCTTCGCTGCGTGGCGCTTGTCGGGGTGGACGGGGTTGCCGTGGACAGCGAGGCCCGAGAGCGTGAGTCCGTGGTCCTTCAGGATCGCCTTGATGCGGTCCTGTTCCTTCTTCGAGGCGAGCACGGCGGCGGGGTCGAAGAACGGCTTGCCTGGATAGGCGCCCACGGGGAGTTCGATCGCGTCGAGCCGGATCTCGGCGCAATACGCCGCCACATCCTCGAGCTTGCGACCTGCGAACAGCGCTGCCATCACTCCGAGCTTCATGCGACCTCCGTCTTGGTGGAGCCGTCTCCAGCGCAGCCGCGCTGCAGTCCGAGCGCCCGAAAACTACCACCGATCGCGCCAACGCGAGTCCGCGCGGCGGCACCCTTCCGAATCGGCTTCGCTTCGGGGCGGCTCCGCGTACCATGCGCGCCATGCCCTTCGCGCCCGTCGCGACCGTTTTCCTCGCGACCCTGCTCGCCGCGTACCCCGCGGGAGCGGCGGTCGCCTCGCTTCAGTCGTCGCCAGAGCAGCAGAGCCCCGAGCAGCAGAGCCCCGAGCAGCAAGCGCCCGAGACTCCCCCGCTGGCGCAACCAGAAGCCCCGACGCAGGCCACGGAGTCCGCGCCTCCGCCGCGGCCAGACAGCGCTGGCGGCGACCCTGCGGGCACGCCCTCCGAAGAGGCGCTGCCTGTGGAACAGCCGACCCGCGCCTACATCGTGGTCGACCGCGTGTCGACCGCGGCGGGCGCGATCGAGAGCGAGGACGATTCGGTCATCGTGCTCCGCGACGACCGAGGGCGGGTGCGCACCTTCACCAAGAACCGCGTGGTCCGCATCGTCTATCTCGTCGACGGCCCGCCTGGAAGGCGCGTGCGCCTCCAGTTCAACGACGGCCGCGTTCTGATCGGCTCGCTTGTCGAGGACGGCTTCACGCATGTCGTCCTCGAGATCGCTGGAATCCCCACGCGCTATGCGCGCGAGGCGGTCGAGCAGGTGCGTCCCTATCCGACGGACGAGGAACTCTACGAGCGCTTTCGAGTGACGATCGAGCCTGATCAGTACGCGGCGCGCTACACGCTCGCCCTCTGGCTCTACAACAAGCGCATGTATGTCGAGGCCAAGCGCGAGCTCGACAGCCTGCTCGAGGCGACGAACCATTACGAGGCCAAGCGACTGCTCACGGAGGTGAACGCGCAGCTCACGCTCCTCGCGAGCCCTGCGTCGGGTGGGGCGGGCGAGCCGCGCGAACGCCCCGTGCGCGAAGAGTCGGGCGTCCGCGCAGATCTCCTCTCCGCCGAGGATGTGAACCTCATCCGTGTCTACGAGATCGACCTCAAGAGCCCGCCGCGGCTGCAGGTGCCGACCGAGCTGATCGAGACCATGCTCGAGCGCTACCCCGACCATGAGCTGATGCCCGTCGGGACGGGCGCGCGCTCCGCGTTCAAGTCCGCGCCGCCGATCGACATCGTTCGCACGCTCTTCGCGCTGAAGGCGCGCGACCTCTACGGCGAGGTCGAGGTGCTCGGCGAGCCCGAGTCGCTCAACCTCTACCGCCAGCGCGTCCACAACTCCTGGATCATCGGCAACTGCGCCACCAGCCGCTGCCACGGCGGGCCCGACGGCGGGCGGCTCTTTCTGCACAACAAGAACTTCAAGGACGATCAGGTGCGCATGACGAACCTGCTCATCCTCACGCGCACCTCGATCGACACGCTTCCGCTGATCGACTGGGAGAAGCCGACCGACTCGCTCGTCTACCAGTACGCGCTGCCCGCGACCGAAGCCCGCAGGCCGCACCCGAAGGTGCGCGGCTGGGACCCCGCCCTGCCGCCCGCCCGCCGCGGACTGCGCGAGGACTTCGTGCAGTGGGTGCGCTCGATGCAGATCCAGCGCGGCGAGTACCCGATTGAATACACCCCGCCAGGCCTTCGTCGCCCTGAGCGACAGGAGCCGGGCGGGCCAGATCGCTGACGGCGGCCTCCCCTTCGCCCTCCGATCCGCCCCCATTCCGTTACACTCCGCCGCCCGCGCGGCGCCTCGGGTCGACCGAGGCGTGGCGGGTGTCTGGCGGGCGGCAACGCACGCCTCAGCGACTCATCTTCGGCGAACCAACCATGGCGTACTTCTTCCAGAGCCTTCGGACCTCTTCGGCGCGTGCGCGCGCCTCGCTCCTCGCCTTCGGCGCCTCGGGCGCCCTCGCGGCTGCCGTGCTTTCCGGCTGCGCAGACCCTGCGGTCGAGCGCCAGGTGAAGTTCGACGCCCAGTTGGCGGAGGTCACGGACGCCTACGCCAAGCTGCTCGGCGAGACGCCTGAACTCCTTTCGGGCGCGCCCTCCGAGGAGTCGCTCTCCTCGCTGCGTGGCCTGATCGACCGTGCCAAGGGCCTTTCGGGCGGAAGCGGCGCGCAGGAGACCGCCGCGCGCAGCCTCGCCGCCAGCATGTCGCACACGGCCGCACTCATCGGCCTCATGCGCGCCAACACGATCGAGGCTGACCAGGAGACCCGCCGCGGCATCGCGCTCTCCGCGAGCGCCCTCGCCGCGGAACTCGAGGCGATCGCAGCCGCCGCCGGATCGATGGACCTCGCAGCCGACCGCGCGACCGCGCAGGCCGCCCGCGACGCCGCGAGCCGCAGCGCCCGTGCGCTGCAGGAGTCCGTGCAGGCCGTCGAGGCACCGATCGGCCAGCTCTCGACGCGCATGTCTGAATCCGCGGCGCGGCTCAACGAGCTGAACCAGGAGACCGCCGTCCTCCTCCGCAGGGCCCGTGAGTCGAACCCGGCCACTGCGCTCGCGTTCGTCGAGGAAGCCGCGACCGTGCGGGAGTCCGCACGCTCGACGCGCACCACCCTCGAGACCGACGGCATCGCCTCCGCGGACCTCACGCTCGAGAAGTCGCTCACGGAAGGCAAGCGCGCCGCAGAGCAGGCCATGCAGGCCGCTGCGTCGCGCGCGCTCGACCTCCTCTCCTCGTTCGAGGCCGATGTCCAGTCGCAGACCGCGAAGACCTCGGAACTCGCGCGCGAGCTGCGCGCGCAGGCCAAGTCGATCATGCAGGCGATCGCCGAAGAGCGCGGCGGCTCGCTGCGTTCCGTCTACGACCAGCTCGCCGAAGACCTCGGCTCTGTCGGCGCCTCGGCTGGAAGCCTCGCGGACGCCGTCACCACCGACGAGATCCGCGCTGCGATGACCGAGCTCGCTGGCCTTGGTGCGGAGGGCCGCATGCTGCTCGCGACAGCTGGCGCCGACTCGGCCGCCGTCGGTGAGATCAAGGCCAAGGCGGAGGCGCTCCTCACCTCGCTCCGCGAGAAGGTGACGGCTGCGTCCGATCGCCTCGGCGCTGCGGAGGACGAGGCCGTCGCCTCTCCGATGCGCGCGTTCGTGAACGGCGTCAAGACGCGCCTCGACGGCCTCACCGTCGACAGCCTCCTCACGCCCCCCGCGGTCGTCGAGGCACCGCGCACCGCGCAGCGCCCGCGCGGCGCATCGAGCGGCCGATCGCTCGCGGGCGCCGCGGGCCAGAGCGGCGTCGACGACATCGACGCCTTCATCGCACGCTACAACGAGATGCTCACGACCGACCCCGTCGGCGCGGGCAGCTACATGATGGGCGCGATCGACGAGTCGAAGCCTGGCATGCGCTCCATCAAGCGCATCAGCCAGATCTCCGCGGAGGCCATGCGCCCCATGATCGACGCCATGATCGAGCGCTTCGGCGCAGAGTCCCTCGCAGGCCTTGCGGAAGGCATGGCGGGTGGCATGGGTGGAGGAATGGGCGGCGCGCTGGGCGGCATGGCAGGCGCTGGCGCGGCCACCCCTCTCACCAAGAAGTCCGATGATGGGAGCCGCGCCGTGTTCTCCTCGGCGAGCGGCCAGGAGACCGTCTTCAACAAGGTCGGCGGCAAGTGGGTGCTCGAACTCGGCGAGGCCGGCGCAATGAGCGACGAGGAACTCGCTGCCATGGATCAGATGGCGCCGATGATCGATATGGCGATCGGCCCGATGAAGACGGCCGCCGCAACCGTGGCCGCCAAGATCCGCTCCGGCGAGATCACCTCAGCCGAGCAGGTCATGGCTGCGTTCCAGCAGGAGCTCATGTCGTCCTTCGGCGGCGGCGGCCGCGGGCGCTGAGTCTTCCCACAGCCGAGGCCCGAAGACGCGGAATCAACCGCGCCAGACAGGCCCCGACTCATCCGAAAGCCTCGCCGCCGCCGATCGAGAGGAACTTGGTCATGGCGGCCTTCGATCCGACGAATCCCCCCGCTTCCAACCGCCCGCAGCGGCTCTGGCTGTATCTCGCGCGCGCGAAGGCCGTGTTCGCGCTGGTCACAGTGCTGATCACGATCGCGGGCTCGTTCGTGCTGGCGCCGCTCCTCAGGCAGGTCGCGGTCGAGCAGAATGTCGAGCTTTCGTGGCTTGCGACCGTCTACCTCGAACGGCCGTGGATCGGCGCACTCCTCGGTGTTCCCGCGCTGCTGGCGTCGATTCCGCTGTGGATGGGTGCGCGGCGGCCGTTCCTCTGGGC
>JBIKTI010000216.1:0-5149 GCA_044348205.1 Phycisphaerales bacterium
GCGATGGTGCGAAGGAGACGCTCGCGGGCTGGCTCAAGCGCGCCACAGAGGTGCGCGGACGCGGCCCGCTGTACCCCTATCTCGGCTCTGGCCTCGGAAACGGCGCGCTCGTCGAGCTCGTCGACGGCAGCGTCAAGTGGGACCTCATCAACGGAATCGGCGTGCACATGTTCGGGCACAGCGACCCGGGGCTCATCGAGGCCTCGCTGCGCGCGTCGCTCTCAGATCTCGTGATGCAGGGAAACCTCCAGTACAACCAGGACGCGATCGAGTTCGGCGAGTTCCTCGCGCACGAGGCCGCGCGCAGCTCGCGTCTCAAGCACTGCTTCATCACGAACTCTGGCTGCATGGCGAACGAGGCGGCGCTCAAGCTCTGCCAGCAGAAGACAGGCGGCGCGCCGCGCATCATCGCCTTCGCGGACTGCTTCATGGGCCGCTCGACCACGATGTCGCAGATCGGCGACACGGCCGCCTACCGCCAGGGCCTCGCGCTCAACATCCTCGTCGACTATCTGCCGTTCTTCGACGCGTCGATGGGCGTCGACCGCTCGATCGACATGACGCTCTGGCACTTGAAGCAGCTCATCCACCGCTACCCGGGCGAGCACTGCTGCCTCATCGCCGAGCTCGTCCAGGGCGAGGGCGGCTTCAACACGGCGCCGCGCGAGTTCTTCGTGAAGCTCTTCGAGGAGGCGAAGCGGGCGGGCATACCGATCTGGGACGACGAGGTGCAGACCTTCGGCCGCACAGAGAGCATGTTCTGCTTCGAGCGGCTCGATCTCGGCGAGTACATCGATGTCGTCAGCGTCGGCAAGATCACGCAGGCCTGCGCGTGCCTCTACACGGCAGACATGAACCCGGGCCCAGGACTTCTCTCGGGCACCTTCGCGGCGTCGTCGAGCGCGTTCGGCACGGGGCTCTCGATCCTGCGGCGCCTTCAGTCTGGCGGCTACTACGGGCCCGATGGCCGCATCGCGCGCCTGCACGCGGCCTATCGCGAGCACGCCACGGCGTTCGTCGCGAAGCACCCCGAGTGGTTCCCGCCTGCGCTGAACTCGCTTGGACGCCCGACCATGGAGCTCGTCGCGGGCACGGGCGGCATGATGCGCCTCACGCCCTTCGGCGGGAACCGCGAGAAGATCGGCCGCCTCCTCGCGAACCTCTTCGAGGACGGCGTCATCGCCTTCAGCTGCGGCCACGGGCCGTACCACCTGCGCTTCCTCCCGCCCGTCGGCGTGATGAAGCCCGAGGACTTCGCGCCAGTCTTCGAGATCATGGAGAAGTCGTTCGCGCGCACGGCGTGAGCCGCGCGGCGCGGAGGAAGACCTCATGTTCATCATCAGACCCGCCATCCTCGACGACCTGCCGACGCTCCTCAAGCTCGCGAAGATGGTGCACTTCATCAATCTTCCCGCGGACAAGGAGCTCTTGGCCGCGAAGATCGGCCGCAGCCGCAAGAGCTTCGCAGGCGATGTCGACGACATCCGCCACCGCGAGTTCATGTTCGTCCTCGAGGACGGCGAGTCGGACGAGGTCGTCGGAACCTGCTCGATCCTCTGCTGCGTGTCGTGGGACGGGCGGCCGCACATCTATCTGAAGACGGGCAAGCGCTCGTTCTACAGCGAGGACCTGCAGCTCGGGCAGACGCATGTGACGCTCGAGCTCGGCACAGACACGAGCGGCCCGAGCGAGGTCGGCGGCCTGATCCTCGCGCCTGGTTTCCGCGGGCGGCCCGAGCGGCTTGGCTCGCTCCTGTCGCTCATCCGCTTCCACTTCATCGGGCTCAACCGCGAGAGCTTCGCAGAGCGGATCCTCGCAGAGATGATGGGCCCGCTGACGCCCGACTCGGGCACGCTGCTGTGGGAGTACCTCGGCCGGCGCTTCATCAACCTCTCGTACAAGGAAGCGGACCTCTTCAGCTCGCGCTCGAAGGAGTTCCTGCTGTCGTTGTGGCCGAAGGGCGAGATCTACGCGTCGCTCCTTCCGCCCGAGGCGCGCGCCTTGATCGGCAAGGTCGGCGAGGAGACGGAGCCCGCGAAGCGCATGCTCGAGAAGCAGGGCTTCAAGCACCACGGGCATGTCGACCCGTTCGACGGCGGGCCGTACCTCGACACCGCGATCGGGGAGATCCCCATCGTGAAGGCGACCGCGATGCGCCATGTCACGGCGATCCGCGAGGTCGGTTCCGCGCAGGAGGCGTTCGTGAGCTACAAGGGCCGCGGCGGATTCCGCGCCACGCGAAGCCGCTACGACCTCGCGGGCGAGCGCATCGCGCTTCCGATCGCGACGCTCGAGGCGATCGGCGCCCCGCACGACGCGGTCGTCGGGTTCACGCCGCTTCCAGAGTCGAAGTCCACGCGCCGACGCGGCGCGAAGAAGGGGTGACGATGCTCCTCTCGAACGGGTATCTCGCGCAAGCGCCGAGCGACTACATCGACGGCGCGTTCCGCCCGCTCTCGGGCGACGGCATCGTGACGCGCGACCCCGCGCGGCCGAGCGGCGTCGTGTGGGCGGGTTCGCCCGTGGCCGCGCACGCGGAGGAGGCCGTGGGCGCCGCGCGGCGCGCGTTTCCTGCGTGGGCGGCGCTTTCGCTCGAGGCGCGGCGCGCATACCTCGAGCGTTGGCGCGAGACCTGCGTGAAGCACGCGGGGCGGCTCGCAGCCGCCATCTCGCGCGAGATCGGGAAGGTGAAGTGGGAGGCGGAGCTCGAGGCGAAGATCGTTGCCGAGAAGGTCACGATCACGCTCGAGGAGCGCGTCCTCGCGCGCGTGGCGGGCTTCGAGGTCGCTGCGGGCGCAGGCAAGACGGGCGTCTGCACCTTCAGGCCGCACGGCGTCATGACCGTGCTCGGGCCGTACAACTTCCCCGCGCACCTTCCGAACGGACACATCGTGCCCGCGCTTCTCGCGGGCAACACGATCGTCTTCAAGCCGAGCGAGAAGGGCGCGTCTGTCGGGCAGCTGCTCGCCGAGCTCGCGCACGAGGCGGGCTTTCCCGCGGGCGTCTTCAATGTCGTCCAAGGTGGCGGCGCAATCGCGGCGCGGCTCGCGACGCACCCCGAGGTCGACGGCGTCCTCTTCACGGGCTCGTTTCCAGTCGGTCGGCGCATCCTCGAGGCGAACCTCGACACTCCAGGCCGCCTGATCGCGCTCGAGATGGGCGGGTCGAACCCGGCGGTCGTGACGGCGAAGGCGGATCTCCGCCGCGCCGCGATCGAGTGCGTGCGCGCCGCGTTCGCGACCACGGGCCAGCGCTGCACCTGCACGCGGCGCATCGTCGTCGAGGACTCGGTCGCGGACCGATTCGTCCCGATGGTGCTGCGGCTCGCGTCGACGCTCGTCGTCGCGGCGGCCGACGACGGCGTTCCCGCCTTCATGGGGCCGCTCGTGACCAACGAGGCGCGCGACGCTGTGCTGCGCGCGCAAGCGCGGCTCGCATCGGAGGGGCGTCTCCTGCTTGAGGCCTCGCCGCTCGACCGCGCGGGTTTCTTCCTGTCGCCAGGCGCCGTCGAGGTCGAGCGGTTCGAGCGCCGCTCCGATGAGGAGGAGATCTTCGGACCCTTCGTCCAGATTTCACGGGCGCGCGACCTCGCAGATGCCATCGCGCAGGCGAACGCAACGAACTTCGGCCTCGCCGCGAGCGTCTTCACCGAGGATCGCTCGGAGTGGGAGGCTTTCTTCGCGGGCGTCCGCGCGGGGTGCCTCAACTGGAACGCGGGAACGGCGGGGGCGAGCAGCAAGCTGCCCTTCGGCGGGCTCGGGCGGTCGGGCAACCACAGGCCCGCAGGGGCGTTCGCGGTCGACTCGGTCGCGTACCCCGTGGCGACGATGGTCGATGCCGCGGAGCCTGTGATCCCGCAGGGGATGCTCGTCGACGAGCGGACGATCGGCGCCGTCGCGTGACCACACGGGGCGACGAGCCGCACGGTTTCTCAGAAAATCGAACCCATTCGGGTTCTCGGTGAGAGGTTGATCGCAGGACTCTCGTACTCTCACCCGAAGTGACGATGTGAAGTGCATCCGATTCGCCCGGCGGGCGGACGGTTCGGCCGACCTCTCCGTGGCTCCGCCTCGAAGCGGGGACGAGGTGCGGACAGGTCGGGGCATCGGACACGGCGGGGCATCCAGCGGACCCGAGGACACGAATCCTCGCACAACCGAAATCTC
The DNA here is from genome assembly GCA_044348205.1 of Phycisphaerales bacterium. GTDB lineage: Bacteria > Planctomycetota > Phycisphaerae > Phycisphaerales > SM1A02 > QWPT01. Next base: position 4,167 of record JBIKTI010000216.1, read on the forward strand.
AATGGTGCGGCGTCGCGTGCTGCGGAAAGGCACACGGCGCCGCGCCACCTTTTTTGCCCAGCATCGCCACCTCGCCAGAGTTTCTCGGGCGATCCCGATTGCGCGGGGGCGCTTGGGCGGCGCGATCCCGCGATCGATGTGCGGTTTCGGCTGCCCGATGCGCTACATTCACGCGCCACGGGCCAAGCCGCCTGCGCCTGCGCCGGGACCGACACGATGCGGCCAAACGAACCGAGCGATCCCCCCGAGACAGACCGTTCCAACGGACTCCGCCCCGACGGGGGGTCTGGCGGCGTCGCTGAGCTCATCTACGCCGAGCTGCGGGCGCTTGCAGGTGCGTTCATGCGCTCCCAGTCCCCAGGGCACACGCTGCAGCCGACCGCCCTCGTCAACGAGGCGTACCTGCGGCTCGCGAAGAGCTCGCCCGAGGCCATGCGCAGTCGATCGCACTTCCTCGCGGTCGCGGCCAAGGCCATGCGCCACATCCTGATCAACCACGCTGTCGCCAAGAAGACCGCCAAGCGCGGCGGCGGCGCCGCCCGAGTGCCGCTCGAATGCGCCATGGCGGTCGACGAGGGGCTCGATCAGTACGAGATCCTCGCGATCCACCAGGCGCTCGAGGCGCTCGAGGCGATCGATCCGCGGAGGGCGCAGGTCGTGGAGGCCAAGGTGTTCGGCGGGCTGACGAACGGAGAGATCGCGGAGATCCTCGGGGTGTCGGCCACCACCGTCGAGAGCGACTGGCGGACGGCAAGAGCGTGGCTCGCGGTCGAGTTGGAAGGCAGAAAGCGCGCTGCGGGCGCGGGCCAGTAGATTCGCGGCTCATCTGGGCGGGTCGCCCTGAGGTCAGGGGCCCTGGATCTTGTGTTTGACGGGGTGGCGGCAGCAGGGCGCGAGTCGCACAGGAGGGGAAAGGGGCCTCGGACCGAGACAGCCCCAGCCGCCCGCGGGAAGACCATGGGAACCACGGGTAGCACAGACCC
>JBIKTI010000217.1:0-5127 GCA_044348205.1 Phycisphaerales bacterium
TCGCCCGCGCGGCGGAGCGCCTCGACGATGCGCGTCGGCTCGATCGGCGTGTAGGTCGCGCGCGCGTCGTGGATGTCGATCGTGGGCGCGACGAACCGGCAGCGCCAGTGGTCGGTGCAGAAGGTCTCGGGGAAGCCCTCGGGCCAGACCTTGACGCCGCGATTCGTGATGAGCTTGAGCTTGATCACGCCGTCGGTCGCCCGGTCGAGCTTCGCGGCGAGTTCGTCCGCCGTCGTTTCGGCATCGCATACGAAGAAGTCGACGCCGCACAGGTCGCGCTTCACCGCGGGGCGGTGGTAGACGAACTTGAGGTCGGTGCCCGACTTCATCTCGACGCTCTTGAGGGTCGCAGGCTTGCGGCCGAGCCGCTCGACAACCGCATCGGCAAACTCCGCCGTGCCGACGCGCTTCTTGGAAAGCCCCTCCTGGAAGACATCGCCCGTGTGAAGCCCGTCCTCGAGCGTGGCGAGCCACGCGTTCTGGATCGCCTCTGCCTTCGCGGGCATGCCCATGTGGACGAGCATCATGCACGCGGCGTTGAGCATCGCGCTCGGGTTCGCGAGGCCCTTCCCCGCGATGTCGGGGGCGCTGCCGTGGATCGCCTCGAACATGCTGATCTTGTCGCCGATGTTCGCGCTTCCCGCCATGCCGACGCTGCCCGTCAATTCGGCCGTCACATCGCTGATGATGTCGCCGTAGAGGTTCAGCGTGACGATCACGTCGTAGCGGTTCGGCTGCGTCGCCACGCGCGCTGTGCCGATGTCGATGATCTGCGTCTCCTGGGCAATCGTCGGGTACTCCTTGCCGACGCGGCGGAACATGTCTGCGAACATGCCGTCGGTCACCTTCATGATGTTGTCCTTCACGAGGCAGGTGACCTTGCTGCGGCCGTTCGCGCGCGCGTACTCGAACGCATAGCGGATGATCTTCTCGGTTCCAGGCAGGCTCAGGACCTTGAGGCACTGGAAGACATCGGTGGTCTGGCGGTGCTCGATGCCCGCGTACAGGTCCTCCTCGTTCTCTCGGACGACGACGACATCCATGTCGGGATGCATCGTGCGCACGAACGGGTGGTAGCTGCGGCACGGGCGAACATTCGCGAAGAGTCCGAGCGTCTTGCGGATCGTCACGTTCAGGCTCTTGTAGCCCGAGCCCTGCGGCGTCGTGATCGGCCCCTTGAGGAACACGGGGTTCCTGCGCAGCGTGGCCCACGCCTCTGCGGGGATGCCGCTCGAGTTGCCAGAGAGGTAGACCTTCTCGCCGACCTCGATGAAGTCGTAGGAGAGGCCGCACTGCGCGGCGTCGAGGATGCGAAGGACGGCGTCGGTGATCTCGGGGCCGATGCCGTCGCCCTTGGCGACGGTGATGGTGTGGGTCATGGCTTCGATGGTCTCTTTCGAATGGGCTTGGCGTGCTCGACGTAGGTCTCGGTGCGGTGAAGAAGGTGCAGCGCGAGGTGCTTGAGGTCCTTGCGGCTGCTGAGTTCGGTGAGCGACGGAAGGTGCTCCATCGCGAACGGCAGCGAGTGCGCCATCTCGATCACGGTCGTCGCGAACGAGCGCGGCATGGGCACATCGCGGCGGCAGGCGACGAGCCGCTCGGCGAGGAACGCGCTCAGGTCCTTGTACGGCGCGAACAGCCTGCGCGCGTTGTCCTCGTCGACCTGCTTGTGGAGATAGCTCTTCATGCCCTCCTCGATGACAAGGAGCCGCAGCGCGCGCGGATCGACCTGGAGCGCGGGCACCTCCTTCGGCCAGACGCCGCAGATCGCCTCGACGGAGCGTGCCAGCGCCTCGCGCGGGTCGCGCGCGCGCTCGACCTCGCGGCCGCAGAGCTGCCTGAGCCACAGCCAGTAGAGCTGAAAGAAGTACTGGAGCAGCCGCTGCTTGTTCGGGAAGCACTTGTAGAGCGTGACCTCGGTGCTTCCGATCTCGGCGGCGAGCTTGCGGAAGGTGAAGGCCTCGAGGCCGAGCGCGTTCATGAGCGCGAGGCCGTCGACGAGCATTGCGCGCCCGACCTCGCTGCCCTCGGGGTCGCGCAGCGAGAGCGCTGGATCGGGACGCAGGTGGACGAGCGGCGCCGCCGCGGCGACGCGGGCCCGCGGCCGCGCGGCGGCTCGGGTGACGGTGATGACGCGGCGGCCCGCCATGGGGGCGGGACTATAGCAATGCTAAAGCAATTCGCAAGTCTTGCTCTGCGCAGACGCGGCCGAGGCGCGGCGCCTACGCCGCGAAGCCGCGCGCAGGCGAAGGTCGTGCCCGGCGCGCACCGTCCGATGGACGGCACCCCCCGGGGCCCGCCCGGCACGACCCTCGCTCAGCGCCCGATCACGCGTGGCCCGCAGGAACAGCAAGCCCCGGCTCCACCGCCGCCTTGCCCTTGCGGTAGGTGGTGTAGAGATAGATCGGGATGCCGAGGTCGCCGAGGTGCTGCGCGATCAGCGGGCGCACGCTGTCCCAGTCGAGGCCGCCGACGCCCGTCGCGAGCTTCGGCATCGCGAGGCTCGTGATGCCCTCCTTCTCGATCGCCTGGCGCAGATGGCGCAGGCAGTGGTTCACATTCGCAAGCGACGCCTTGCCGGGCTTCGCGCCGTTCGTGAGCTCGCCTTCCTGCGTCATCAGGTTGAAGATGCGCGCGCCGCCCGTGCCGCCCCACATCCAGACCTCGCCCGGCTTCGGGTGCGACTGGTGCGCGTGGTGGCGGAAGTCCTTCGCCATCGACGGCCACTGCTCGCGGAGGGCGAGCGCGAGGCCGTGGTCGAAGTGGTCGTTCGGGGCGACGCCGTGGGCGATGGCCTGGGCGTGCGTGAGGAGGATGTCGCCTTCGACTTCATGGATGGTGGAACGGCTCATTGGGGGGCTCCTTTGGAGTTGGGTGCGGGTGACGGTGACGGACGCTGGCCGACGCTGGCGCGCCTGCCCGGTTCAGGCGGCGCCGACGGTCCGCCGCGACCGACGGGGTCGGGCGCAGCGGAGATCGGTCTCATACCACCGAAACCTTTACCAGTATATCCGTATTTAGCGGCCATGCAACTCTTCGGAAACGGTGCCAGGCACGTGCCAAGAGGTGCCTGGCACTGGTTGGCACGTGCCGGGCACCGACAAGGGACGCGCTGCGGAACAGCGTAAACCTCGAATCCACAATGCCTTGAGACCATCGGGCGGCAACCTGCGCACGCTACACGGCACGTGCCAAGAGGTGCCTGGCACTGGTTGGCACGTGCCGGGCACCGTTTCGGCCCAGCTGGGACTACGGCCCAACGCTCCAACGGGTCTCGACTCCCCACGCGCGGAACGACTGCGGTCCAAACGGGAATGGCTTGGGGTACGCCGTCGAGCCCCACGCGTCAAGCGCTTGCACGGCCGTGACGTCGTACAGCGCCTCGAGCAGCCGATAGGTCGCCCAGTGCGCCGCGAAGCGCCGAGAGGCTTCAGAAGGCTCGAGACTGCGAAGAGCCGCATCCGCAGCGTGGGTGCGGATGTACTCGAGCAGCCCACGCTGCAGGTCGGCGCTCGGCGGAAAGGCCGCGAAGTACGCCGTGTCGTCGTCAAGCACGATCTCAAGCCGCTCGAGCGCGATCGCGATCACGGCTTGCACATCGGCCACTGGATGGTTCGTCGCAAGCGCCGATGACTCGATGAGCTCCGCCAGAGCCTTCCGCAGCGCGTCGTGCCACGCATCCGTCCGATGCTTCAGCTCCGCATAGCGGTCAACCGCCTTCACCCACTCGGCCGTGTAGGCCTTGAGCGCGATGGTCATCGCGAGGCCATGCAGTTCCTTCGCGCCGAGATCCTTCTCGCAGAGGCGCTCGAGCTCGCGGGCGACGATCGTCTTGATGCGATCGTCGAACCGTGCTCCTGGCGGCAACGCCCCCAGGAGGCGGTCGAGGAAGTGTCCCCCCTCCTTCACGACCTTCTCGCCGCAGTCTGAATCTCGCTCGATGGCCGAGCGCAGCTCTGCGACGAATCGTCGCTGCGCAGCATGCTCCCCTGTTCCCACCGCGGTCAGCTCCGAGGCATCGGTGATCCAGCAGCGATGCAGGCACAGCGATGCAGCGGACCGCTCTCCCACGGGAATCCGCTCCGCGACAAGCCGCGCGACGCCATGCGCGTCGATCGCGCGCGCATGCTCCGCCATGGTCGCAGCGACGCGGTCTGCGCTCCTCACCTCGCCGAGCGCGCGCTGAAGGCACTGACTCGCATCCATCTCCTCGAACCACGCGACCACATCGAGCCCATAGGGCGGCGGAAGCCGAATCTCCCGAGCGAGCCATGTCTGCGCCTCTCGCACCGCGATGACCCGCACGGCGTCGAGTTCGCCGCGCTCGTCGTCAGAAAGCGTCGTCTCGGCGGAGCGCGACTCGATCACATGAAGCCGTGCCGTGAGACGCCAACCCGCGACGGCCCGCTCGTGCGAGGCAGCGATCGCATCGAATCCAACGAAGGAGACGAAGCCCGTCGGCTTCGATCCGTCTTACTCGAGATCAGCCTCGGCACGGCCCACGACACACTCGCCGAACGCGAGCGACGCAAGGAGCGCGTCCTCCGCCGCCTTCGCCTCGTCAAGGTGCCATGATCGCCCCTGCGCAATCGCCGCGCCTGGGGCCTCCACGCTGCGCTCCTCTGCCGACGCCAGCACGAGCCGCGCAAACGGCAGGCTCCGCCAGAGCGGCGACACTTCGGCGAGGAGATCCCCCTGGCTCGGCGAGACAACCGGGCCGAACACACACACGGTCTTGTCGCCCTCGGTGCGAACCGTCGCGACCCCGTACAGCTTCAGCTCGCCGCATCGGATCGAAACCACTTTGGAACCCGCACGCGGGAGTTCTTGCGCGACACACTGATCGAGGGCGGGCGGCGCCTCGTCGGGCGGCACCGCCCCCGCCGTGTCAGGCAACGCTCCGACGACGCAGGCAGCGAACGCGCACAACAACCCGATCGCACAGCGGCGAACCAACTGCGCGGCGCGTTCGAAGCGGGGGCGACTTGCGGGCGCGCTCTCTAGGTTCTGTCTGACGGATCCCCGGACGTCGAATCGCGCGGCATCCCGGCTGGCGGCGTCGGCTTCAACTCGCTGTATCGCTGCGGATACAGCTTCGTTTCGCCTCCTTGCCATCCGGGCGCCGCG
>JBIKTI010000218.1:0-5117 GCA_044348205.1 Phycisphaerales bacterium
CATCGTCTCGGGGCCGCGCGTGAGGCCGATGATGCGCGGCCACAGGAGATACAGCGCGATGGCCACGATCACGAGGAAGACGAACAGCGCCGTCAGCGCGCCGCCGCCGAGGCAGCCCGCCACGGAGAGCCACGGCCGGCTCGTCGCGAGAGGCTTCGTCTGCTGCGCTCCGTCGTTCATGGCGCGCATGGTACGCGCGGCGCGCCGTCAGAGAACGGCGCAGCGGAGCCCGATGGCGTCGACCTCGAGGGCGAAGGCACGCGCCCGCGGATGCGGCGGGGCGCGCTCGATCGACGCTGCGAGCCGCGCTGCGGCGCGCTCGCTGCGCGCGACGAGCAGCATGAAGCCCCCGCCACCCGCGCCCGCGAAGCACCATGTGGAGAGCTCCCGTCTCCAGCGCGCTGCAAGCTCGTCGAACGACCGAGGGCAGCTGCCAGGATCGATCGCGCGCTTACATGCGCAGTATTCCCCGATTTCGGCGAGGAAACCCTCCATCGAGCCCACCTCGAGCGCCGCGCGCATGCGCCCCGCGTTCGCGCGCAGCCGCCGCACGGCATCGATGGCCGCGGGCTCGTGCGTGAGCCAGTTCCACACCACGCTCTCGAGGATGTTCTTCGCCATGCGGCGCTCGCCCGTGAAGTAGAGGAGCGAGCGCGACGCGAGCTCATCGGCGAACGGCGCTGGCACCGCGATCGGCGCGACCGACGGACGCTGGTCTGCGCCCGCCTGCGTCGACGCAAGCTTGAATCCGCCCACCACGCCGCCGACCTGGTCCTGCCAGCCGCCGCGCGAGCCGAGCATCTGCTCGAGCGCGCTCGTCGCTGCGAAGAGCTCGGGAGGCGTCCGCTCGCGTCCGAAGACGCGGTCGAGCGCGTGGATGGTCGCTGCGCCGAGGATCGAGCTCGTGCCGAGGCCAGAGCCCTTTGGCACGGCGCTGAAGAGCGTGAGCGAGATGCCGCCGCCGACCGCGCGCAGCCACGCAGCGAGCGAGGCCTTTGGATCGGCGGGCGCTGCGCCCGTGAGGACAAGCGCGTTCTCCGCGAGGCTCGACCAGCGCTTCGGGTCGCCGCGCTCGGCGAGGTCGCGCGCATCGCGGATCACGCGCGTCTCGCCGAGATCCGTGCTCGTGATGCGGATGACAGGCTCCTCCTCGAGCTTGGCCACGACCTGGATCGGAAGCTGCCCACGCAGCGTCACCGCGACATTCACCACGCCGCCGCCGACGGCGTTGCAGATCGGCGGCGTGTCGGTCCAGCCGCCGGCGAGATCGACGCGCACGGGCATCGAGGTCCACACGGCCTGGTCGTGCATGATCGCGGCGCGCACGGGGCGCGCAGGAAGCTCGAATCGCGAGAGAACCGCCTCGCCGACGGCGACGAGCGCAGCCCGCCGCAGGGACTCGCATTCCGCCCGCGAGACACCGCCGATCTTCGCGCATCGCGCCGCAGCGCGGGCGCGCTCGATCGGCGGAACCCCGCCGTCGGCGCACGCCGCCCTCCACGCGCCACGCGCGCGCTGCGCGAGGCCTGCGGCCGCATCGGCCTGCGCGACGAGCTCGCGCAGCGACCACTTCCGCGCGCGCCGCCACGCCGCGGGCGCCGCGCGGCCCTCCCACATCCACCGCACCGTCGCCAGCGCATCGCTCGCGTCGGCCCTGCACCAGAGCCGTGCATCCCACAGGGTTCCATCGCCCTCGGGAATCGCGCTCGGCGCGGCGCGCGCGCGCGCAGCGAAGCGCTCGAGCGAGACGCCAAGCACCGTGCCACCTTGCGCGAAAGCCGTCTTGAAGTCGTCGTCGATGTGGCATGCGACGACAGCCTCGCCGCCGCGCGAAAGCGGCACGCCGAACACAGCGACCTCCTTCGGCAGCGCTCCCGCGAGCGCGCCGTCGATCCGCGACACGATGTTGTCGCCCTCGGGCGCGAGCTTCGTCGCATCGCAGCGGTCGAAGATCGCGCGCGCCCGCATCGCGCGCGCGGGCGGCACCGCATCGAGCGCCTGCACGGCGCGCCCATCGGTGGCGACGCCGAAGGCGCGGATCCGCGCGCGCGGGCCGCACAGCGCGTCGAGCGTCTCGCGCATCGAGCCGATGTGGAGGAAGTCGCCGACCTCGGCGACCTGCACCCGGAAATCCGTGCCGCGCATCGCGTCGAAGAGCGAGGCGAGCGGCTTTGCGAGCACGCCCGGAGCGCAGGCCCCGAGGTAGCCGTCGCGGCGCGCGCGCGCGGGCAGGGCCATCGCGATCTCGCGATAGAGATCGACCGACGGAAGCTCCGCGCGCGAGGCGCGGTCTGCGAGTCCGCCCGGCACGAAGGCGATGCGCCCCGCGCGCAGCCGCACGCCCGCACCATCGAGGAGCGCCGCGACCGAGGCAGGATCGAAGGAGAAGAGCCCGAGATCGACGAGCGCGCGGCCATCGCGGCCGAGCGCGCCCGACGCACGCAGCGCGCGCAGATCGGGCTTCTGGAGAAACGCAGCGACCTCGTCGCCGCGTCCGCGCACGAAGACGCCGTGCCGCGACGCGCGCGCCACGCCTGCCTTCTGCGCGACCCCGATCACGCCCGCGCCCTCGAGGCGCACGGGATCGCGCGCAAGGCCGATCACAGCGTCGCCCGCGCCGACGAGCACCTCGCCTCCCGCTCGCGGCGCAAGCGACGCGAGGTCGTCGATCAGGAGGTCGAGCACGCCCGCGCACGCGCCGCCCTCGGCCGACCGCGGAATCGGCGCGAAGATCTTGCCCTCGACCGCGTGCATCGGGAGGCGGCGCGAATCGCCGCCCGAGTGGAGGATGAGGACGCGCTCGTCGCGGAAGAGTTCGGCGAGCGATCGCGCGCGCCTTGCGCGAAGCAGGCGCCGCGCGACCTCCGCGAGCGCAAGCACGGTCGCCGCACCTGAACCGATGCGGGCATCGCGTGCATCGGCCATCGCGAACGCATGCGCGACGCGATCTCCGCCCGCCATGCTCCCGTCGCGGCCGAATCGATCGCGCAGCTCTTCCTCGTACGCCGCAGCCTGGCGCGCGTTGGCGGCCGTCAGCACGAGCCATTCGAACGAGGCATGATCCGCACGGAACAGTCCCATGCCTGTCACGGTATCCGATCGACGCAGTTCGTCGATGAATCAGGTACCTTCTCGACATGCGGGTGTTCGCACAGGCTCTTGATCTCGTCGACGACCCCGCGCGTGTCGACGAATACCTGCGCCATCACCGCGCCGTGTGGCCAGAGGTCACGGAGGGCCTGCGCGCGATCGGGATCCGCGGCATGCGCATCTGGCGCGGCGGAACGCGGCTCTTCATGCTTGTCGAGACAGACGACGGCTTCGACCCCGCGCGATACCAGGACTATGCGCGCGACCCTCGCGCGCGCGAGTGGGACGCGCTGATGCGCACCTTCCAGCGGCCAGCGCCCTTCGCGAAGGAGGGCGAGTGGTGGTCGCCCCTCGAGGAGGTGTTCGACCTCGCGCGGTTCCAGCAGCACACGGCAGGCGCACCCGCCCGCCAAGGAGACCGGACGACATGACCATCGGCGCAACACTCGAGTTCCACGGCGCCGCAGGCGAGGTGACGGGAAGCTGCACGCTCGTCCGCACCGAGAAGGCGCGCATCCTCGTCGACTTCGGCATGTTCCAGGGGTCGCCCGAGGACGAGGCGCGCAACGCCATCGCGCCGCCGATCGACTTCGCGTCGCTCGACGCGGTCATCGTCACGCACGCGCACATCGACCACTGCGGTCGCCTCGCGATGCTGCCGTCGCTCGGCTTCAAGGGCCGCATCTACGCGACCACGGCCACGCACGAGCTTCTCGGCCGCGTGCTGCGCTCGAGCGCGCGGCTCCAGCGCGGGCGCGTCTACGAACGCGCGAGCGGAACCTCGCCCTGGTCGCGCGCGCTCTTCGCAGGCGAGGAACCAGGCCCAGCGCCCGCGTTTCCACCTGCGCAGCGTCTCTTCGACATCCCCGATGTGCGCGACACGATGGACGCGATCGAAGGCGTGCCGCTCGACCGCGAGGTGAAGATCGCGCCGCTCGTGTCGCTTGTCTTCCGCAACGCGGGCCACACGCCAGGCGCTGCCAGCGCCGAGCTCACGATCGGCTCGGGCGCCGCGCGCCGCAGGCTCTACTTCACAGGCGACCTCGGGCCGCATCGCGCCGGCACGGTGTCGCTCCTCGCAGCGCCGCACCACCCCGCCGACGCCGATGTGGTGGTCGTCGAGTCGACCAACGGCGAGCGTCCGCGCAAGACGCACGCCGACACCGACGAGACGCTCGCTGCGATCGTCGCGGATGCGGCGCGACGCAAGCTGAAGGTGCTCGCGCCGATCTTCGCGCTCGGACGCGCGCAGCTCCTCGTCCACCGCCTTGCGCGGCTCCACGCGCGCGGCCTCATGCACGGGCTCAATGTCTACGTCGACTCGCCGATGGCCGTGCACGGCATCGAGTCCCTCTACCGCCACCCCGAGTATCTCGCGCCCGACATCGCGGCGGGCGTGCGCACGGGCGAGGCGCCGCTCTGGTTCCCCGAGCTCCACTATGTCCTCTCGAAGCGCGAGTCGATGGCGATCGACCGCATGGTCCACGGCGGGATCATCCTCGCGGGCAGCGGCTTCATGGACGCTGGCCCGATGCTGCGCCACCTCGAGGAGTCGATCGACCGGCCCGACTGCCTGCTCCTTCTCGGCGGATATCAGCCCGAGGATGGCTTCGCCTCGCGCATCGAGCGCGGCGCAGAGCGCGCGCAGTTCTCGAGCGGAAAGGTGATCCCCATCCGCGCGTCGACCGCGCGCGTCGAGGGCCTCTCTGGCCACGCCTACCAGGAGGATCTCGTGGAGTGGTTCCGCCGCTTCGGCCGCAAGCCGTCGTGCGTCGTGCTGAACCACGGCACGGATGCCGCGCGCGTCGCGCTTGCAGCGAAGCTGCGCGACGAGCTCTCGCTCGAGTGCGCGCTGCCCGCGCGCGGAGAGCCTCTTGCCGTCTGACGGAACGCCGCAGCGGGCGGACTTCACGCTGCCGCCGCTCCCTCGTCATCCGCGGCGTGCCCTGGTCTTCGTGGCGATGGAGGCGGAGGCGGAGCCGATCGCGCGCGCGCTCGGCCTCGCGCCCGATAGGCTCCCGATCGGC
>JBIKTI010000015.1:0-14573 GCA_044348205.1 Phycisphaerales bacterium
GCGCCATCGAGGCGACTCTTCCGACCGCAACCTTCCCCGCGCTGCTCCTTCAGGACGGTCCGCCCGTCGCGGGCACGCCGCTCGCGCCTGCAGGCGGCACGGCCGCTCCAGGTGGTGCGGGTGGCGCGGCGCCGCAGCCTCAGGGCGGGCTCGACTTCATCACGCTCCTCTTCATCGGCATCCTGCTTGCACTCATCGTTTCGACGGTCCTCGGCGGTCGTCGCGAGAAGAAGCGCTTCGAGCAGATGATGGCGTCGATCAAGAAGAACGACCAGGTCCGCACCAGCGGCGGCATCATCGGCAGCGTGGTCGAGGTGAAGCCCGATGTGGTCATCCTCAAGGTCGACGAGAACTCGAACACCAAGATCACCGTTGCGCGCGGCAAGATCGAGGCTGTGCTGAAGGAAACGACCACCGCCAGCTGACCGACGCGCGACCGCAGGACGCCTTCCGCGCGCAGGATGCGCGCAACCGACAGAACGACATCGGACCCGACGCATGAAGAATCCCTGGTTCAAGCTCGCCCTCGTTGCCATCCTCACGGCGCTCTGCGCCTGGCAGATCGCCGTCAAGGACATCCGTCTCGGCAAGGACCTCAAGGGCGGCGTCAGCCTGATCTACGCGGTCAGCATTCCCGAGAACCAGCCGGGCGACGAAGTCCTCGGGCAGGTGATCGAGGTCCTCAAGCAGCGCGTGAACCCGCAGGGCGTGCTCGACATCGGCATGCAGCCGCAGGGCACCGACCGCATCGAAGTGGTGATGCCGCTTCCCTCTGACGAGGTGCGTGCGCTGCAGCTCGAGGCGCGCCGTCGGCTCGACGACTTCGTGGCGAAGACGCAGCTGTCGGGCGCAGACCTCGACGCTGCGCTCCTGACGGGAACGGCGGCCTCGCGATTCGGCGAGCAGAACCCCGCCGTCGTCAGCCTCGAGCAGGCATGGCGCGACCTCCAGGGCGCGCGCGCGGACCTCGAGCGCCTCCGTTCGTCAGGTGGCGCCGCTTCCGAGATCGACATCGTCGAGGACCGCATCGTCGCCGCAGAGCTGCGCGCCGAGACCTTGCGCGCGGCCGCGCTCTCGAAGACGCTCGACGCGGCGCGCGTCCAGAAGACGCTGTCGCTTTCCAAGGACCCGCAGCCCGTGCGCGACGCGGAAGGCAAGGTCGTTCGCGATGCGTCGGGCAAGACCGAGATGGGCCCGAGCCCGCGCGAGAGTGACCTCGGCGTCATCCGCGCGGAGTTCCCCTCGCTCGGCGCGGAGCTCGACGAGCTCGTCAAGTCGCAGGACGCCTACCTCGCGAAGCGCAGCGGCCTCGACGACCCAGAGGACCTCATGCGCCTCCTCCGCGGAGCGGGCGTTCTTGAGTTCCGCATCGCAGTCACCCCTGGCACCCTCGGCATCCCGATCGACGAACTCCGCGCGGAGCTCGCCTCGAAGGGTCCGCGCGCGGGCGAGCGCGGCGTGGCGCGGTGGTTCCCGCTCAACGACCTGAAGCAGTGGTACGCGAAGCCATCCGAGCTCGACTCGATGCGGGCCGACCCCGTCGGCTACTTCGCGGGGCGCAACCTCGTGGCGGGCGAGTTCGGCGGCGAGTACTACGTCCTTCTTCACGACTCGGACGCAAAGGCGATGACCCGCACGGACGGCACGCAGTGGGCGCTGATCGGCGCGCGCCGCGATGTCGACCCGGCGCTCGGATCGGCCGCCGTCTCGTTCCAGCTCGATCAGATCGGCGGCCAGCGCATGGCGCAGCTGACGGGCCCGAACGAGGGCATGCCGATGGCGATCGTCCTCGACGACCAGGTCTACTCGGCCCCGCGCCTGAACTCGCGCATCTCAGACACGGGCATCATCACGGGCCAGTTCTCCGAGGCGGACATCAGCTACCTCGTGCGCGTCCTCACGGCGGGCAGCCTGCAGGCCAAGGTGTCGCCAGACCCGATCTCGGTGAACATCCTCGGGCCCTCGATCGGCGCAGACAACTTCGAGAAGGGCAAGCAGGCGGTGCTCCTCTCGGTCAGCATCACGGCTGTCCTGATGCTCGTCTACTACTTCCTCGCGGGAGTTGTGGCTGTCATCGCCATCGCCGTCAACTCGATCCTGATCTTCGGCATCATGGGCGTGATCGACGGCACCTTCACGCTGCCCGGCCTCGCAGGCGTCGCGCTTTCGGTCGCCATGGCGGTCGACGCGAATGTGCTCATCTATGAGCGGCTCCGCGAGGAGACGGCGGCGGGGACACCGCTGCGCGGCGCGATCGCCACTGCCTACAAGCGCGCGCTCAGCGCGATCATCGACGGCAATGTCACCAATCTGATCGTCTGCGTCGTGCTCTACAACGTCGGCGCCACAGAGGTGAAGGGCTTCGCCCTCACCATGTCGATCGGCGTCATCACCACGCTCTTCACGGGCATCTGGGTGACCCGCGCGCTCTTCGAGTCCATGCTCGAGTCGGGCCTCCGCTCGGTGCCCATGCTGCCGACGGTGTTCCCTGCGATCTCGCGCTTCCTCCTGCCGAAGTTCGACTGGGTCGGCGCGCGTCCGATGCTGCTCCTCGTGAGCGGCGCGCTCTTCGTGGCCTCGCTTGTCGCGGTGGTGACGCGCGGCAACGACATCTTCGAGACGGAGTTCCGCGGCGGCGTCGCCATGTCGCTCTCGACGCGCAAGGCGGCCGACGGCGAGGCGACGGCACCCGACGGCCGCGTCGGCTTCACGCGGGCTGCGGTCGAGGAGCGGGTGCGCGCGATCGGCGCGGCGAGCCCGAACGACATCGTCGTGTCGCAGCTCGCGAGCGCCAATGTGCTGACGGTGGGCGAGACCTCGAAGGACGGCCTCGGTTCACAGTTCCAGATTCGCGTCGGCAACCCTCCGAACCCGCCAGAGGGCTTCGACGAGGCGACCATCACCCGCGATGTGGTCGGCGCAGTCGTCCGCGCCTTTGCGAACGACCTCGATGTCCGACTGCCGCTCGCCTTCACGGGCTCCGAGTCGACTGACCACACCGCGTACACCAGGCCGGTCGAGAAGGCGCTCGTCGGAAGTTCGATCGGCCGCCCTGCGGTCGCGCAGGAGCCCGTCGGCGAGTTCCGCGGCGGCGTCGCCATCATCATCGACCAGCTGAGCCCGCCTGTGACGGCCACGGACATCTCGGAGCGCATCGCACGCATGCGCGCCCAGCCCGACTGGTCCTCGACCGCAGGCCGCAAGACGAAGGTCTTCGGCCTTGAGCCTGTCGACGCAGCGAGCCCGTTCGGTCCGCAGCGTTCGGTCGCGGTCCTCGTCGGCGACCCCGATCTCTCGAGCCTCGAGATCGACCTCGAGATCTGGGACCGCGACTTCGCCCGCGAGGAGTGGACGCTCGTCCAGCAGGCGCTGGTCCAGCAGGCGAGCCTCGATCAGGTGTCGAGCTTCAGCCCGATCGTGGCGCAGAACCTCGCGGCGACAGCTGTCGTCGCCGTCGTCCTCAGCCTCATCGGCATGCTGGCGTACATCTGGGTGCGGTTCGGAAGCTTCCGCTTCTCGACCGCGACGGTGGTCTCGCTCACCTTCAATGTCGTCGTCTGCCTCGGGTTCCTCGCCGTCTCGATCCCGCTCGCGCGGACGGGCTTCGGCAGCGCGCTCTTCATTGAGGAGTACCGCATCGACCTGAATGTCGTCGCGGGCCTCCTCACCATCATCGGCTACTCGATCAACGACACGGTCGTCATCCTGGACCGCGTGCGCGAGAATCGTGGAAAGCGAAGCTGGATCAGCCGCGACACGGTGAACCTCGCGATCAACCAGACCTTCAGCCGCACGGTGCTGACGGGCGGCACGACCCTTGCGACAGCGATCGTCCTGATCGCCCTCGGCGGCACTGGCATCCGTCCGTTCGCCTACACCTTCCTGGTCGGCCTCATCGCAGGCACCTTCAGCTCGGTGGCGATTGCGGCTCCGCTGGTGTACAGTCGCCGCGAGGAAGAGGTCGAGCGTGCGAAGGCGGCGATTGCCCCGACGACCGTGAAGCCTCAACCTGCGTGAGCTTTCAGGAAGTCGTGACGATGGCACGGTGTCCTGCACGCGATGCGTGCAGTGCGTTGGTGCTGCATCGTCGGGCTTACGCGAGAGGACCGTGACAACCGCGGGTCGCGCATGGCGCGTGCAAGCGGCTTTCACGGGATTTTCAGGCCTTTCACGCGCGCCCGCCGGAACGGAAGCCGGAGCACGGGGCGCGTCCGCAGTCGTCGTCGCGCAACGCGCGCCACCGTCGCAGAACCGAGCATCACATGCCGAACGGTCCCAAGATCGCAGCGATCACACTTGTTGTCATTCTCGCAGCAGCCGGCCTCTATTACGCCTTCGTCGCGCCCTCGACGCCAGCGCCTTCGCGCGCAGGAGCGGGGGCATCGCAGCCCGCCACTGCGACGCCAGCGCCGACGAACGGACTCGGCTCTCAGACGCCCACCACGATCCCATCGGTCGGCGCAGCCCCGTCGTCCGCGACCTCCACGCCCGCGATCGGCGCGCTGACGGGCAACCCGACCCCGACGACGGGTGCTGGTGGGAACGGTCTTGGTGGGAACGGTCTTGGTGCAAGCGGCGTCGCCCCCCGTCCCGAGCAGCCCTCCTTCGCCCCAGGCTCGCTCGGCGCAGCCGATGCAGGGAAGGGCGACCTGCCCTCGACCGCTCGTCCCTCCGTGGGCGGAGCCTCGGGTGGAAGCATGAACGGCCTTCCCGCAGGCGGCCTCAGCGCGCGCCCCATCGGACCGACCCAGCCCGCAACGCCCGCGGTTGGTTCGACGCCGTCGCCCGCAACGCCCGCGACCGCGTCCAACCCCGACCTGAACGGGCCGCGCCCCGTCGCCCCTCAGCGTCCCGCCACCCAGGCTCCGACGGCCGGCGGCACCTCCAGCGAGCAGGTCCATGTCGTCGCCTCCGGTGACACCATGAGCGGCATCGCCAAGCGCTACCTCGGCAAGGAGAGCGCCTGGAACGCGATCGCCAAGGCGAACCCGAATGTCGACCCGTCCGCGATGAAGGTCGGGACGCGCCTGCGCATTCCCGCGGCCGACTCGGCGGCTTCGGGCGGAAGCGCTGCCTCGAGCACCGCTCCAGCCGCGACGAACACGACGGCGAACGCCTCGGGCGGCAGCTTCCACACCGTGGCCGCTGGCGACACCCTCTCCTCGATCTCCCGCAAGCACTTCGGCGACGGCAAGCACTGGGAGAAGATCTACGAGGCGAACAAGGGTGCGATCGGATCGGATCCCGCCCGCCTCAAGGTCGGCCAGCGTCTCTCGCTCCCCAAGATCGACGGCGCCTCGGCCCGCTGATCGCGACCTCATAGATGAAGGACCTCATCGCCGCACAGGCGATGGGGTATCTTCGTGCCCTTCTCGGCGCCGATTCGGCGCATGATGGCCACCTTGGCCCTCGAATTGGATCGCTCATGCCCACGAATGTCGTTCTCATCCCTGGTGACGGAATCGGGCCAGAAGTCGCAGCGGCTGCGCAGCGTGTCATAGATGCGTCGGGGGCCGACATCGCATGGACCGTCCGCCACGCGGGCGAGGCAGCGCTCGCTGCGGGGGAGAAGCAGTTGCTCCCGCAGTCGACGCTCGACCTGATCGAGGAGTTCGGCGTGGCCCTCAAGGGCCCGTGCACGACTCCCGTGGGAACGGGCTTCCGATCCGTCAATGTCCTCCTGCGGAAGACGCTCGACCTCTACGCGGCGGTCCGTCCGATCCGGTCGATGACGGGCGTCGGGACGCGCTTCGAGGGCGTCGACCTCGTGATCGTGCGCGAGAACACAGAGGGGCTCTACGCGGGCATCGAGAGCGAGATCACCCGCGGAGTCGCCACGAGCACCAAGGTGGCGACGGAGTCGGCGTGCCGTCGCATCGCCGACTACGCCTTCCGCTATGCGCGCGAGCGGGGACGGAGGAAGGTGAGCGTCTTCCACAAGGCGAACATCATGAAGCTCACTGACGGGATGTTCGTCCGCTGCGCGCGAGAGGTGCACGAGGCGCGCTACCCCGATGTCGGCTACGACGAGCACATCATCGACGCCGCGTGCATGCGCATGGTCCAGGATCCGACCCGCTTCGATGTGATCCTTGCGGAGAATCTCTACGGCGACATCATGAGCGACCTGTGCGCTGGACTCGTCGGCGGGCTCGGCGTGACGCCAGGCGCGAACATCGGCGAGAAGGGCGCCGTGTTCGAGGCCGTGCACGGATCGGCCCCCGACATCGCTGGCAAGGGGGTCGCCAACCCGCTCGCGCTCGTCATGTCTGGCGTGATGATGCTGAACTGGCTCTCCGTCTCGCGTGCCGCACCGCACTACCGCGAGGCCGCAGCACGGATCCGCGCAGCCTACGACCGCGCGCTCGTCGAGGGCGCCGTGACGCGCGACCTCGGCGGAACGCTCGGGACGATGGAGTTCGCAGACGCGCTCGTCGCGCGGATGTAGCGCTCGAACCAGCATGGGCCGCCGCGTGGAGCATGTCTCCTATCACCCCGACTATGTGATTCCGCTTCCCGAGGGGCACGCCTTCCCCATGCGGAAGTACGAGTTCCTCCATGAGATCCTCGTGCGCGAGGGGTTGCTCGGGCCGTGGAACGAGCATCGTCCGGCCGAGGCGGCGTGGGAGACGCTCGCGCTGGCGCACGACGAGGCCTACCTCGCGAAGCTTCGCGATGGAACGCTCTCCCCCGAAGAGGAGCGACGGATCGGCATGCCGTGGTCGGAGCGCCTCGTTCGGCGAGCGCGGCTCGCGGTTCAGGGCACCATCGACGCGGCCGACGCTGCGCACCGCTCCCGCACGCGCCTCGCCGCGAACCTCGCGGGCGGCACGCACCATGCCTTGCGCGACGCGGGCGAGGGCTATTGCACGCTCAACGATGTTGCTGTGGCCGCCAGGCTCATGCAGCGGGAGTACGGACTGCGGGTCCTCGTGGTCGACCTCGATGTCCACCATGGGAACGGCACCGCTGCGATCCTCGCGGGCGATCCCGCCGTCTTCACCTTCTCGATGCACGGTGCGAAGAACTTTCCGCTGAAGAAGCCGCCATCGTCGCTCGATGTGCCGCTTCAGGACGGCACGGGCGACGACGAGTACCTCTCGCTTCTCGCCGAGCATCTCCCGCAGGCGGTCGAGCGGGCGCAGCCTGATCTTGCGTTCTATCTCGCGGGCGTCGATGTGGCGAAGGGCGACCGTTTCGGCCGCCTGTCCCTGACGGAGCGCGGAATCGCGCAGCGCGACAGGTTTGTCCTTCAGGAAGTCTGGGCAAGGGGGGTCGCGACCTGCCTCACGCTCTCAGGTGGCTACGCGACGGGCGCGGACGGTCGCACAAGCTCGGAGCGCACCGCCGAGCTCCACGCGATCGCGCATCGCGCGGCGCACATCGCGCTCTCCGCTGCCGATTGATCAGCCCGCGCGGCGCGCCACGCGCGAGAGGTCCTCCATGACGGCGCGGCTGAACTCCGCGCAGGCGATGGCAGCGTCCGCGTTCAAGCGTTGGCGCGCGCGCAGGCGCTCCTCGGCGACCGCCGCCACGATCTGGGGGCTCTCCGACATCGGTGACCCGCAGGTCTCCGAGAGGATCTCGCGGGCTTCGCGAACCAGTTCGATGAAAAGGCGGCTTTCGTCGGTCGGCTGGTTGCGGTCGTCTCGTCGGTTGATCGGCTTCATGGCGTGTTCCTTCCCCTCGTATTCTTTCCTCGTGCGTTCTTCGCTCTCGCGTTCCCTCTCCTCGGAGCGTCGCCCGAGTCAGGCGCACCTCCGTGCGTGCACCCAAGAGAAAGGTCGAATGCACGCTTCGTAAGGGAAGTGAGGGCGGCGACGGTTCGGCACAAACCGCGCTGCGCAGCCCTCACAGGCCGCACAGTCCGTCCAGATCAACCTTCCGCCGCCGTGGTCGCCGCGCTGAGCGTCACTCCGCTCCATCATTGACCGGCGCAGGCATCGACTTCACCTCGCCGGGGCCGCGCGAGAGCTGCTCGAAGCGGATGCGGGTGATCGCCCTCTGCTCATTGATCCGCGCACCGCGGGAGAGCTGCCAGCCCCAGACGGCGTAGCGATCCGCCTTCGAGTACCCCTCGGGAACAGGCGTGAACGAGAGCGGGAGAACCTTCTCGAGCCCCGTCACATTCGCGAAGCCCTTCACGGGCGCGGTCGAAGGCTTGGTCGCTGCGCCCTGTCCGCGGAGCTCCATCGGGTCAAACGGAATCCACCCGACATCGGGCAGGAAGAACTCGCCGATGTAGCGGAAGCGGATCTTCTCGCGGCCGCTGCGGTTCTCGTGCTCCTCGAGGCCATAGACCACGCGCGACGGGATGCCGAGCGCGCGCAGCGCCGCCACGCAGGTCGTGACCAGTTCGACGCTCGTTCCCCGCCCGACCGTGAGCCCGGAGACCGCTTCGTTGGTGAAGCGGATGCCGCGCAGGTTGCCGTCGGGGCCGAACTCGCTGGTGTCGCCCGTCATCGAGAGCCAGTCGCGCATGATCGCACCGAGCGCGTTCCGCGCCGCGATGAACGGCGGCACGCTGCGGGCGCCGCCCTTGGTCGAGTTCTCGGCGAGCGTCTTGATCGCTGGATCCTCGGGCCTGATGCCGAGCTCCTCGCCGAGAAACCGCTTCGTCCACGCTGGCCATTCGCGGGGCCAGGTGACGCGCGCCGCGGCAGCCTCGTCGACGGCGACCTCCCAGCGCTGCACGCGGTACTTCGCGATCGCCCGCATGCCGTTGAAGGACTCCGTGCGCGGCGCGATGTCGAACTCGAGCATCGCCTCGACCCCGGGCTTCAGCTGCGAGAAGACCCTCTCGTCGCGCCTGGTGATGTCGAACCCGTCGTTCTCGATCTTCCACGCGAGCGCGCTGAAGTCGGTGTCGCACCAGGTCGTGCGCGTGAGGACGGGAATGCCGATCTTGACCTGCTGCATCGAGTAGGAGGGCTGCAGGTCGACGGCACTGCCGTTCGAGAAGGCGGGCACCGTGCTCGCGCCTGCGTAGAGCTCGACCTCGAGCGTGATCTCGTGCACCTTGGGCTTCGAGCGCATGATCACGGGCCGCGCCTGCTGCATGGGCGACGACGCGATGGCGCTGTCGGCCGCGTGCGGCGCCGACGCTTCGAGCGAACCTATGGCGGACATCGCGACGAGCGCTGCGATAAGCATGGGGGAACGGCGTGGGCGGGCGTCTCGCATGGGTTGGGCCTGCGCTGCGCGCGCGCTCAGCTCAGGAGGTTCTTCATGCTGGTCGGGTCGAGCCAGCCCTGGAGATCCCCGATGAACTGGGCGAGCACGAGGTTGATCATGATGATCACGAGGAAGCTGGCGACGAAGCTCTCTGTGGCGGCGCGGCCGACGCCCGAGGCGCCACCTGCGCAGTGGAATCCCTTGTAGCAGCTGATGAGTCCGATCGCGAGTCCGAACCCGATGCTCTTGAGGACGCCCGTCAGCGGATCCCAGTAGGACACGAACTGCGCCGTGTAGTGCCAGTAGTCCGTGTTCGTGACCCCGTGGTAGGCCGTGACGATGATCCACGCGCCGAGCGAACCGACGAAGTCGGAGTAGATCGTGAGCAGCGGAGTCATCACCACGCAGGCGACGACGCGCGGCACGACGAGCGTGCGCACGGGGTCGGCCGCCATCGCACGCATGGCGTCGAGCTGCTCTGTCACGCGCATCGACCCGAGCTCTGCGGCGAGCGACCCGCCCACGCGGCCCGCGAGCATGACGGCCGCGAGCACGGGGCCGATCTGCTTGGTGACGGCCGCGTTGATCACGCCGCCCATCTGCTGCTCCTGGCCGAGCGCCGCGAACTGGTCATAGCCCTCGAGCGCGAGGATCATGCCGATGAACGCGCCCGTGATCGCCACGACGAGGACGCTCGCAGCGCCAACCGAGTACAGCGGTGGGCCGATATGGCTCCAGCGGAGCCAGCTCATCGGGTCGACAACCGCGATCCGCATGGCGTTCAGGGCGAAGAGCGCGAACCTCCCGAGACCATCGAGCGCGCTCGTGGTCGAGTGACCGAACTGGGAGAGGACGCCTGCGCCTGGAAGCATCGGCGTGTTATACGCGCGACGCAGCGACATCGCGGGGCGGAATCGCGCGCTTTCGCGCGCCGCAAAATGAAAGCCGGCGGCGGGAGGCCCGCCGCCGGCAGCAGTGTCGCTTGTTCATCGACTCACGGGCACGCGCCCCAGGCGCCGAGCAGCGCGCCGAGGTCGGTCGCGCCGACTGTGCCGTCGCCGTCGATGTCTGCAGCACCCGTGCCACCCCACGCACCGAGCAGCGCGCCGAGGTCGGTCGCGCCGACCGCGCCGTCGCCGTCGATGTCGGCGGGGCACTTCGGACCGCCGCCCGAGTAGTCGCAGCCGTAGTTGGCGGCTCCTGGGCTGTCGACGGTGGCTGCATCGGGGATGAAGGTGCCGATCGTCCACTCATCGGTCGTCGGGCAGTAGGCGAGCTGGCTCGGGACGAAGGCACCCGAGTCCGGGCCGACGCGGACATTGCCGTAGGCATACTCGGTGTTCGTCGGCGGAGTCGTGGCGCTCTCGATGAACGCGACCGTCTGGAGCACGGTGTCCCATGGCTGGACATCGAGCTCTCCGTCGTCGTTGGTGTCGAGATCGTCGCCGATCGCGCCCGTGAAGCCGAAGACGAGCATGTGGGTCACATTGTCCGAGTTCTCGAACTCAGGCGAGTTGGGGAGGACGAGGTCCGGGACAGCGCCACCGAGCGTGAGCGTCGAGCGCGCGGCGAGGAAGAAGCCGCTCTCGGGGATACGGAAGCCGTTCAGGCTCTGCGCGAACTCGACCACGCCCGAACCGAGGGCGACGGGTCCGTCGCCGATCACGATGTAGGTGAGGCCGTTGAGAAGCGTGTCGGGCTCGCCGGCGAGCTCGAAGAACTCGTCCGCATCCGTGCCCTGCTGGTCGATGCGGATCTCGCTGATGGCGGCCTCGGGAGGCTTGCCGGGAACGAAGCAGTTGAGGAGGGCGAGCTCCGCGCAGCTGGCGTCCCATGCGAGCTCGCAGCAGGTGAGGTCGACAGCACAGATCGTGCGGCAGCAGGCCTCGTCGGCGCAGCCGACGCCCGCGTGCGGCGTGAAGCAGGCGGGGCCCTTCGGATTGCCGCAGGCGTAGGGCGCGGGGCACTCTGTGTTCGGGGTTCCAGGCGTGTCGAACCCATCCTTCGCCGCGATGTCGAAGCGGCCGAAGCGCCACGAGCCGTCGAGGCAGCGCACGAGGTGCGCGGGGGTCGACACATAGTCTGGGCCGACGGTGGTCGTCGAGTAGACGCAGCGGTTGTCGTCGCCGACCACGCCGAGGCTGTCAATCGTCGAGTCCCACGGCTGGCTGTCGAGCGTGCAGTCGTTGTTGCCGTCGTAGTCGGTGAAGTTCAGGCCCGTGAAGTTCCACACGAGGAAGTAGGTGACGCTGTCGCCGTTCTCGAGGTTGAGCGTGGCGGTCAGGTCGGGCGTTCCCAGCGTGAAGGTCGACTCGGCGAGGAGGAAGACGCCGTCCTTCGGGATCACGGCTCCGTCGAGCGAGATGACCGCTTCGACCGAGCCGTCCGTGTCGGCGCCGTCGCCGACGATCACGATGGAGACGCCGTCGAGGAAGGTGCCCGGCGTGCCGACGATCTCGATGTACTCGTTCGGGTCGGTGTTGCTCACCTCGTCGATGCGGATCTCGTTGAACTGGAGCGAGGGCGGGCTGCCGCCCTCGAGGCAGAGGTTGCGTGCGGAGTTCACGCAGTCCTGATCCCAGGTGACCTCGCAGCAGGTCGGGTCGAGCGTGCAGACGAGCTCGCAGCAGTCCGCGTCGATGCAGCCCGGGCCATTGTGGACCTCATGGCAGTTGCCGGCGCCCTGGCCGCAGGTGGTGCAGCCGCTGTTTGCCGTCCGCGGAGTGTCGAGTCCGACGACGGGGTCGAACGGTCCGATCAGCCATTCGCCGCTCGGGGTGCAACGATAGACATGGCCGGGGACGAAGGCGCCATCGGGGCCCACGCGCGCTTCGCCGTAGGCGTACTCGGTTCCAACTGGCGGAATGGAAGCGCTCCTGAGCAGCGCGATGGAGTCGACGAGCTCGGTCCACGGCGTTGCGTCGAGGACGCCGTCGTCGTTCGTGTCGAGATCCTGCGCCGCGGTGCCCGTGAAACCGCGCACGAGGACATGGGTCACATTGTCGGAGTTCTCGAAGATGTCCTGTGCGATGGGCACGACAAGGTCGGGCGTCCCGCCGAGCGAGAACTGGTTGCCCGCGATCAGGTAGAGGCCGTTGCCGCCGATGGTGGCGCCTGCGGGGAAGGTGATGATGCGCTCGATCACGCCCGAGCCGCCCGTGCCGTCGCCAATCACGAAGTAGGTGAGCCCTTCGAGGCTCGAGCCCGCGGGGCCCGCGATTTCGGCGTACTCGTTCGTGTCGCCGCCCGGCATATCGATGCGAACCTCGTTGATGACGATCGCCGCGGCAAGGCACGCTTCATTCGCGGCGCCCGGCGAGTCGACGCCCGCGAACGGGTCAAGCGAGCCCACGTTCCACTGGGTGATGTCGTTGCCGCAGAGCCACGCTGCCGCGGGCTGCTGGCCCGACTCGGGGCCAACGGTGACCGTGCTGTAGAAGTAGTCGGTCTTCACGCCGTCGGGGTTCGCGTTCGCGAGCGCCGCAACCCCAGAGACGATCTCCGTCCACGGCGTGATGTCGAGCGTGCCGTTGTCGTCGATGTCGAGCTTCTGGCCGTCGAAGCCGCTGAAGTTCCGAACGAGCAGGATCGTGACATTGTCGCCGCCCTCGAGGTTGAGGCTCGTGGCGAGGTCGGGCGTCGCGAGCGAGAGCTTCGGCTCGCCGACGACGAAGAAGCCGCTTGACGGAACTGCGAAGCCGTCGAGGCTCACGACCATCTCGATCGTGCCGTTCTGCTCGCCTGGAAGCGCGAAGTCGTCGTCGCCGATCACGACCAGCGAAAGCCCCGCGAGCGACTGCGCCGGCGCGCCCGCGATCTCGATGTACTCGTCCGTGTCCGCGCCAGGCTGCTCGAGGCGGAACTCGTTGATGCGCAGCGGCGCATCTGCGAGCGCAACGGCTGCGACGAGGGGAGAAAGACACACAACGCCCGAGATGGCCAGTCGACGCATCGGAAACTCACTCCTCTTCGGATGATGGCGTTGAGGGCGATGCGTCCGTCGTCGCTGTCGGCGCGACGCGAAAGCTCGTGACCTCTGCCGGAGAAACAGACCCACACGACACCGCGGCAGCCCGCGAAGCGCCGAGTGTACGAGTGCAGCGCGGAAACCCCTCGCGGCCATTCAAATCGGGCCGACATTTCCACGATCTCAACAAGCCTGAATGTTTTCTCGGACCTCTCCGGCCGCATCCCACGGCTCCGATGGTCAAAGAGACAGGCGCCGAGGGACTCTCGGCGCCTGTCGGAATATCAGAAAGCGTAGCGCTTTCGGTTTACTTCAGGTTCTCGCTCTCGACGGCCGTGCGCGGCGCGGGCGCGACGGGCGTCGCGCGCGGCGCGGGCGACGCGTCGACTGCGGCGACCGAGGTCATCGGCACGAGGAAGAGCTCCACGCGACGGTTCGCCTCGGCGCCGCGGGCGCCGTTGGTGACGATCGGGCGGAACTCGCCGTAGCCGGCAACCATGAAGCGGTTCGCTGTCA
This sequence comes from Phycisphaerales bacterium, assembly GCA_044348205.1. Lineage (GTDB taxonomy): Bacteria > Planctomycetota > Phycisphaerae > Phycisphaerales > SM1A02 > QWPT01. The sequence goes on from JBIKTI010000015.1 coordinate 13,658, forward strand.
CGCCGTCTGCATTCAGCGCGTCGCGCACAGAGATGGCGCGGTGCGCGGAGAGGTGCATGTTGGTCGGGTGCTGCGCTGCGGTCGAGCCGCGGCGGATCGGAACATTGTCGGTGTGGCCGACCACACGCACCTCGAGCCCGCTCGCGTCGCTCGAGTTCAGGATCGATGCGACCTTGCTGAGGATGCCCGCGGCCTTCGGCGTCAGCTTCGCGCTGCCGAGGTCGAAGGTGACATCGCTCTTGAAGCGGAGCATGCCGAGCTTTTCGTCGAACTCGAAGATGTCGGGGTTCGCTTCTGCGAGCGCGGCCAGCGCATCGTTCACGCTCGCGGGCAGGGGGCTGAGCGCGTTGACCTGCGCGAGCAGATCCTCGTAGCGCTTCTGCAGCGCGTCGAGCGCGCTCTTGTCGCCACCGACGAGTTCACGCGCGCGGGCGAGGTCGGCGGCCGCCTCGGCAAGCTGGCGACGCAGCGCCTCTTCATTCGTGCGCGAGGTGTCGAACTCGTTCTGCAGCTGGAGGAGCTGCTGCTCCTTGCTGCGGTACGCGTTCATGAGATCGTCGTACTGGCTCTGGGGAACGCAGCCGCAGAGAGCGATGAAACCGACGCTGGAGGCGATGAGGGCGAGACGCATGATGAACCTTGCTTTCCTGCGATCGTTTGGAAGTCATGAGGACACGCCGCGTCGCGCGACGCGGGTCGAGTCCGAAGGACGCGAACGAATTCCGACGGCGGAAGGATAGGGAAAAACGGGCGTCCGTGGGGGAGCTTCGGCCGCAAATCGGCCCCCGAGACGGTTCCTCTGCGCGGTTCCGTGCGGAACTCCCTGCGGGATCGCGCGATAGGAGAGGCCCTACCTCGCGCCGAGCCGCTGCGCGAGCTGGGCGTTGCTGAAGGCCTCGTCAAAGTCGTAGACGCC
>JBIKTI010000219.1:0-5060 GCA_044348205.1 Phycisphaerales bacterium
CGAGAAGAGCGGCAGGCCGCACACGACGCAGCAGTAGGTGCCGTCCTTCTTGTTGTCGAGGAGCGTTCCGCAGAAGGCGGGCTCGGTGCCCGAGTTCTGGGTGATGCGGTAGGCCTCGGGCGACAGCTTCTTGGCGAGTTCTGCGACCTTCTCGCGGGCGAGCGGCGTGATGTCGTGGCCCGCGCGCGAGAGCTGCTTGATCTGTCGAGCGGGCGTCGCACTGGTCGGCACGGCGGTGTCCTTTGCCGCGTCGGCGGCGGAGTCTTGCGGAGTCGGGTCTTGCGGGGCGGTGTTCGGGCGCGGGTTCCAGATCGGGAGCGGCTCCACAGGCGCTGGATTCGCGGGAAGCACGCTCCGCGCATACAGCACAGCGGTCGCTGGGATCAGGAACATGCACACGAGCAGGATGGCGAAGATGTAGCGCATGGGAGTCTCCGATCGGCGGTCGCGGAAGTGCCGAGTGTAGGTCGCGGGACGCGCGTTCGGCTGCAGCCACGCCGCGGATGCGCCGGCCGCGCCGCGCAACTCCCGCACGCGCTCCGAATGGGCCCGGTGGGAATCGAACCCACACGCCTTGCGGCCGCAGATTTTAAGTCCGCTGCGTCTGCCAGTTTCGCCACAGGCCCCGTCCACGAGATGCTACCCGCGCGGCCCGCGGCGCCGCGGCCCCGCGCGGACGGTCACTTCTCCGCGTGCTTCTCGAGATGCCCGCCGAAGGCGAAGCGCTGGGCGCTCATCACCTTGTTCATGAAGTCGCCGTTGCCGCGCGAGCTGAAGCGGCCGAAGAGGGCGGCTGCAAGGACGGGGGCGGGAACGCCTTCGTCGTTCGCGGCGGCGAGCGTCCAGCGGCCTTCGCCAGAGTCGCTCACGCGGCCCCCGAACTGCGCGAGGGACTGGTCCTTCGCCATCGCCTGCGCGGTGAGGTCGAGGAGCCATGACCCGACGACGCTCCCGCGGCGCCAGAGTTCTGTGACGGCCGCGAGATCGAAGTCGTACTGATAGTGCTCGGGGTGGCGAAGCGGGGTGGTCTCCGCGTCCTTCTCGTAGGCGTGCTTGCCGATGTCTGCGTGCTTGAGGATGTTGAGGCCCTCCGCGTACGCGGCCATCAGGCCGTACTCGATTCCGTTGTGGACCATCTTCACGAAGTGACCAGCGCCTGCTGGGCCGCAGTGGAGGTAGCCCTTCTCGGCCGTGCCGAGGCCCGCCGCATCGGGGTTGCGCGCGATCGTGCCCACGCCCGGCGCCAGCGTCGCGAACACGCCGTCGAGCCGCGCGACAGCCGCCGCATCGCCGCCGATCATCTGGCAGTAGCCGCGCTCGAGGCCCCACACGCCGCCCGACACGCCGACATCGACATAGTGGATGCCGCGCGCTGCAAGCGCCTTCGCCCGCCGGATGTCGTCGATGTAGTGCGTGTTGCCGCCGTCGATGATGCAGTCGTCGTTCGCGAGGTGCTTCACGACCTCGTCGATCGTGCCGTCGACGAATGCGACGGGGAGCATCAGCCAGACATGACGCGGCCCCGTGAGCTTCGCGCAGAGGTCCGCGACACTCGTCGCAGGCACCGCGCCCTCCTTCGCGAGGTCCGCGACGGCCTGCTGGTTGACGTCGAACGCGACCACGGAGTGGCCTCCGCGCACGAGCCTGCGAACCATGTTTGCGCCCATGCGCCCGAGTCCGACCATTCCAATCTGCATGCGCGGAATGTAGCGGAGCGTTCGTCAGGGCGCGTGGGCAAGGAGTTCACCCGCGAGCCAGCGCGCGAAGGCCTCCTTCGGCACGCGCTCTCCCGCGGGCGCCGCGCGGCGCGCGCCGCCGTCGCGGAGGTAGAGCGTTGCGTCGATGTCGGGCGCGTTCATCGTCTCGAGCGGGTTTGCCACGATCGCGTCAAGAGATTTCCGCGCCAGCTTCTCGCGCGCCGACGACTCGAGGCGCTCCGCGGGCTCGAGCGCGAAGCCGACCACGCGCGCCTCTGGCCTGCGGAACTCGGCCGTCGTCGCAAGAAGGTCCTCGACGGGCTCGAGCTCGAGCGTCATCGCGCGGCCTCTGCGGAGCTTTCCGCCCGCGAACGCCCTCGGGCGGAAGTCTGCGACCGCGGCGGCCATGACCACGAGGTGCGCCGCGGGGAGTTCCCGCCGAAGAATCGATGCGAGATCTGCCGCCGTGCGGAAGCGTTCGACGGTGACGCTGCCCGCCCACGCCGATGGCAGGGCCGACTGAACGGGCCCGAGCGCGAGCACCACCTCGGCCCCGAGCGCCGCGAGCGCGTCCGCGATCGCGATTCCGAGCCTGCCCGACGAGCGGTTTCCGATGAAGCGGACTTCGTCGATAGGCTCTTCGGTCGGCCCTGCGGTCACCAGCGCGCGGACAGGGGGCGCGAAGGGCGCAACCGATCGCCCTTCCTGCGCGGATGCTGCGGGTTCTCGGCGTGTCGCGGCGTCGCGCATATGCCGAGGGTAGCCGAGCGTCGCCGCGGAGGGCGCCGGCCCGCCGCCACAGGTTGCGGCGGAGGCGGCGAACGGCGATACTGCAATGCTCCCGTCCGTCCGACGGGAGGGCCCGCGCCCGAGAAGCGTTCGGCGGGGCTGCATGACTTCGGAGACGCGACCTTGGCCAAGCGCAGCAAGAAGAAAATCGGCGAGATCCTGATCGAGCAGGGTGCCGTCGGACAGGCCCAGCTCGTCTCCGCCATCAACGAGGCCAAGTCCTCGGGGAAGCGGGTCGGCGAGGTCCTGATCGAGCAGCGGACCTGTGACGAGAAGCAGATCGCCAAGGCCCTCGCAGAGCAGTTCGGGGTCGAGTTCATCGACCTCGAGAAGCCCGAGGCGCTCACCAGGATCGACCGCAGCCTCCTGAAGGAGGACCTCCAGCGCAAGTACTCTGTGCTCCCTCTCCGCAAGGAGCGCGGCGTGCTCCTCCTCTGCGTCCACGATCCGCTTGAGATCGAGGCGTTCGACCTGATCGGCATGGTGGCGGGCGGCCGCGCCGATGTCGGCGCCATCTCGACGCGCAGCCAGATCACGGGGTTCATCTCGGGCGACCAGAGCGGCCCCGATCTCTCGCGCTCGCGCCTGGTGACAGCGTCGATGGACTCGACCGTCGACAAGTCGATGGACCGCTCGCAGGACAGGTCGCAGGACCGCTCCATGGACCGTTCGCTCGACGCGGACGCGAACGAGTCGGGCATCGTGCGGCTCGTCGAGCGCATGATCGTCGAGGCCGTGACGGGCCGCGCGAGCGACATCCACATCGAGCCGCGCAAGGACAATGTGCTCCTGCGCTACCGCATCGACGGCGTCTGCATCGAGCGCGACATCATCCCGAAGTCGATGCAGAACCAGCTGCTCGCGCGCGTCAAGCTGATGGCGGGCGTGAACATCTCCGAGCGCCGCATCCCGCAGGACGGCCGCATCAAGCAGACCATCGACGGCAAGACCGTCGACTTCCGCGTCTCCTCCTGCCCCGCCGTGCACGGCGAGAGCATCGTCCTCCGCATCCTCCGCCCAGACAGCGCGCGCATCGGCCTCGCGGGCCTCGGCTTCGAGCAGGACAACCTCGACACCTTCAACAGGATCATCCGCCGCCCGAACGGCATCTTCCTGGTGACGGGCCCCACGGGATCGGGCAAGACGACCACGCTCTATTCGGCGCTCAACGACCTCAACACCGCTGACCGCAAGATCATCACGGCGGAGGATCCCGTCGAGTACGCCTTCAAGGGCATCAATCAGGTGCAGGTGCGCGACCACATCGGCCTGACCTTCTCGACGATTCTGAAGTCGATGCTGCGCCAGGCGCCGAACATCATCCTCGTCGGCGAAATCCGCGACCGCGAGGTCGCCGACATCGCCATCCAGGCCGCGCTCACGGGCCACATGGTGTTCTCGACGCTGCACACGAACGACGCGCCGAGCGCGATCACCCGTCTGATCGACATGGGCGTCAAGCCGTTCCTCGTGGCGAGCTCGATCCAGGCGGTCATGGGCCAGCGCCTCGTGCGCATCCTCTGCGAGAAGTGCAAGGCTCCCGAGGACAACCCCGACCGCAAGGTGCTCCGCCTCATCGGCATGACCGAAGAGGAGGTCTCGCGCGGCACCATGATGAAGGCAGTCGGCTGCCAGGCCTGCGGCGGCACGGGCTACCGCGGTCGCCGCGCCATCTTCGAGCTGATGAAGATGAACCCCGAGATCCGCGACCTCGCCTTCAACCGCTCGAGCGTCGGCAGGCTCCGCGCTGCGGCGATCCGCGGCGGCATGCGCAGCCTCGTCGAGGACGGCAAGATCAAGATCCTCCGCGGCATGACCACGCCTGCCGAGATCGCCAACTTCGCGCAGATCGAGGGCTTCTCGCCCGAGGAGATCCACGCGACCTGATCGCGCGGCCCTGATCGAGGCTTCACGGAGAGACCCGCAAGTCCAGCTGACACGCACCCGACACGCACCAAACCCGCGCGGCATCCGCCGCGAGTCAGTTCAAGACAAGAGCATCGCCATGTCCACAATGCAGATCGATCGTCTTCTCGACAGCATCGTCACCCTCGGTGCATCGGACCTGCACATCTCGACGGGGCGCCCGCCGACGATCCGCCTGCACGGCAGCCTGAAGAGCCTGGCGACGAAGACGGTCGAGCCGGACGACGCGACCGCGCTGATGAAGTCGATCACGCCTGAGAAGAACCAGGCCGAGCTCGCCGAGATGGGCGGCACGGACTTCGGCTTCAGCTTCCAGGGCCGCGCGCGCTTCCGTGTGTCGGTCTTCCGCCAGCGCCAGCACATCTCGATGGTGCTTCGACTCATCCCGAACAAGCTGCTTTCGTTCCAGGAGATCGGCCTTCCTGCGATCGTCGAGGAGCTCTGCCGCCGTCCGCGCGGACTCTTCCTCGTGACTGGCCCGACGGGTTCGGGCAAGTCGACGACGCTTGCGTCGATGGTGAACTGGATCAACGAGTTCTACGACCGCCACATCGTGACGATCGAGGACCCGATCGAGTACTACCACTATCACAAGAAGTCGGTCGTGAACCAGCGCGAGGTCGGCCAGGATGTCCCGAGCTTCTCCGA